>NZ_AJQF01000424.1:0-32160 GCF_000261705.1 Bradyrhizobium genomosp. III
TTGAACAGATCGGGCGTGAGGCTCTGGGCGGCCGCGGGCACGCTTGTGAGGGTCGTCAGCGCAAGACCCGGCATAAGGCACGGCAAAGCCGCGCGCAGGAACTGCGCGCGTTTGCTCCGGCCGGTGCCTGGAGACGACCCCACGATGTAACAACTCCAACGAAATCAAACACTTTCACGGTGGTCTCCGCCGGCTGGCGGGAACCATCGTTAATGGAGTTAAAACAATTATGGTTAATGACCGGTTGAGGGCTTAGGCGCGCTCGTCGCCTCCCCCGCCGCGGCGTGCTAATGAGGCGCCGACCGTGCGAATGCCCCCTTCTCCCTGGACCAGTACATGCCGAGTTCGAAACCGCTGATGACCACATCATCCGGCCCCATCCCCGACAGCGTCGAATCCGCGCTCCGCACGCTGGAGACGGAGAGCGGCGGCATCAACGCGCTCGCAGCCGCCCTGCGCGGCCCGCTCGGCGCGACATTCGCGAAAGCAGTCGACCTGATCCGCAACGCCAAGGGCCGCGTCATCGTCACCGGGCTCGGCAAGTCAGGCCATATGGGGCGCAAGATCGCCGCGACGCTGGCCTCGACCGGCACGCCGGCTTTCTTCGTGCACGCCGCCGAGGCCGGCCACGGCGACCTCGGCATGATCACCACCGACGACGTCATCATGGCGCTGTCCTGGTCCGGCGAGCAGCCGGAGATGAAGAACCTCGTGAACTATTCGGCGCGCTTTGCGATTCCCATGATCGCGGTGACGTCGAACGCGGCCTCCTCGCTGGGCCAGGCCGCCGACCTCGTGATCGAGCTGCCGAAGGCGCGCGAGGCCTGCCCGCACAATCTGGCGCCGACAACCTCGACCCTGATGCAGGCCGCGATCGGCGATGCCCTCGCGATCGCGCTGCTCGAAGGCCGCGGCTTCACCGCGCTGGAATTCGCGCATTTCCACCCCGGCGGCAAGCTGGGCGCGATGCTGAAATTCGTCCGCGACTACATGCGCACGGGCGCCGAGATCCCGGTCAAGCCCCTGGGCACCAAGATGTCGGAGGCCGTGGTCGAGATGTCGGCCAAGGGCCTCGGCTGCGTCTGCATCGTCAACGAAGCAACCGAGGTCGCGGGCATCATCACCGACGGCGATCTGCGCCGCCACATGCGCCCCGACCTGCTGACGGCGTCGGTCGACGAGATCATGACGAAGCAGCCGAAGACCGTGCCGCCGTCCATGCTCGCCACCGAAATGATCGAAGTGCTGAACACAAGCAAGATCACGACGCTGGTCGTGACCGAAGCCGGCAAGGTGGTGGGCATCGTGCATCTGCACGATCTGCTGCGGGCGGGCGTGGCGTAGGGCACGCGCTTTCTCTCCGCACCATCATTCCGGGGCGCGCCATTCGGCGCGAGCCCGGAATCCATTCATCTCCGAGCTCGCTGCCCAATGGATTCCGGGTTCACGCTTCGCGTGCCCCGGAATGACAGCTACACCGGAAACCGCGCCGCGTTCTCCTCCAGCGGCAGCCGCAGCCCGTTCGCCAGATACGATACCGTGCGGTAGAAGCCGCACAGCAGCATGATTTCCAGAATCTGCGCCTCGTCGTAATGCGCCGACAGCGCGGCAAACTCTTGATCGCTGAACGTCGCGCGGTGATGCAGCGCGTCGACCGCTGCGATCAGCGCCTGTTCGGCCGGCGACCAGCACGGTGACGTCGCATCGCCCTGCACTGTGGCACGCACCTCGTCTTCGGCGAGCTTCGCCGGCCCGGCGAAAACCGCGACATGCACGCCCCATTCATACTCGCATCTGTTCAGCGCACAGGTGCGGTCGATGACGATCTCGCGCTGGCGCAGCGAGAGCGGGCCGGGATCGAGCAGACCGCCGGCACGAAACTTGTCCCAGGCGCGGCGGTGGCCCGCCATCACCCGGAACAGGATCAGCGGCGGCGCGCCGCGCACGATACGTTCAAACTGTGCCTGGATCTCCGGGGGATAAGGCGGGGTGAGCGGGGCAATGCGCGGCGTGGATTGGGACATCGGCTGCCTCCCTTGCTACAATTATCATAACAATACGCTACACTATCTGTAGCATGCCGCAAGAGGGTGGCGATGGCAAAACAGGCGGCATCACGAAGCGTCCGCGGCTCGCGCACCGGCCGGCCGGTCATGGCGCTGCTGGACCTGCTCGGACGGCGCTGGAGCCTGCGAATATTGTGGGAGTTGCGCGGCGAGCCCCTCACCTCCCGCGCCCTGCGCACCGCCTGCGACGAGGCCTCGCCGACAGTGCTGCAAGCGCGCCTGACGGAGTTGCGCGAGGCGGGGTTCGTGGAGCTTGGCGAAGGCGGAGGTTATGGGCTGACGCCGCTCGGGCGGGAATTGTGCGAGACGTTCATGCCGCTGCACCGGTTTGCGGAGAGGTGGAAGGACTCTTCCCCTTCTCCCCGCTTGCGGGGAGAGGGTCGGGGTGAGGGGGAGCCTCCGCGCAAACGGTGAGAGACGGACTCGCGGAGAGTCCGCTCACCCGGATTGAATCTGCGATGCAATCCCGCCTCTCCCCGCAAGCGGGGAGAGGCGAAGAATCCTCACGCCGCGGCCACTGTCAGGTTCGCACCGTCCACCTGCACCACCTTCACCCGCGTCCCCGCCGGCGTATCCGGACCTGCGACGCGCCACACCGTGTCGCCGATGCGCACGGTGCCGCTGCCGTCGATAATCGGCTTCTCCAGCGTGAACTCGCGGCCGAGCAGTGCCTCGGTTCGCTTGTTGAGGAACGGGCTGGCGCTTGCATCCGGCTTCGGCCGCGCAAGGCGGCGCCATATCGGCACGGCGGCGGCGGCGAACACCGCGAACATCACGAGCTGGATCTGCCACGATAGGACGACGGTGAACGAGATCAGGCCGACGAGCAGCGCAGCTAAGCCGAGCCAGAACAGGAATATGCCCGGCGCCAGCACCTCCAGCGCCATCAGGATGAAGCCGAAGATCAGCCAGTTCCAGGTGCCGAGCGATACGAACATGTCGGTCATGACACGACCTTCCATCATGGTGCATGCCCCCGCCTGAAGGGACATGCGCCGGGGACTATCCCTGCCGCGGCGGCACCGCCGGCGGCGTGCTGCCGGTCGTCGGCACCGACCCACCACGGCGGGGGGGGGGGGCGGCGGACGCCGCGCTTTCGCCGAACGTTGCTTTCGCGATCTCGCCGATGCCGGCGAGCGAGCCCAGCATGGAGGTCGCTTCCATCGGCAGCATGATGATCTTCTGGTTCGGCGCGTCCGCGAACTGGCCGAACGCCTTGATATATTTGTCGGCGATGAAGTAGTTCAACGCGGCGACGTCCCCCTTGGAAATCGCATCGCTGACCATCTGCGTCGCCTTGGCCTCGGCCTCGGCGGACCGCTCGCGCGCTTCGGCATCGCGGAACGCGGCTTCCTTGCGGCCCTCGGCCTGGAGGATCTGCCCCTGCTTGGCGCCCTCGGCGCGCAGGATTTCCGACTGGCGCTGGCCTTCGGCGGCGAGAATGTCGGCGCGCTTGACGCGTTCGGCCTTCATCTGCCGGCCCATGGCCTCGACCAGATCGGCGGGCGGCACGATGTCCTTGATCTCGATGCGGTTGACCTTCAGGCCCCACGGCGAGACCGCGGCATCGACGACACGGAGCAGGCGCTCGTTGATCTCGTCGCGATGCGACAGCACCTGGTCGAGATCCATCGCACCCATCACCGAGCGGATGTTGGTCATGGTCAGGACCGTGATCGCCTGGGTCAGGTTGGAGACCTCGTAGCTCGCCTTGGCGGCGTCGAATACCTGGTAGAAGGCAACGCCGTCGACCGTCACGGTGGCGTTGTCCTTGGTGATGACCTCCTGCTCGGGGATGTCGATCACCTGCTCCATCATGTTGATCTTGCGCCCGACGCGATCGAAATAGGGCACGATCAGATTGAGCCCGGGGCTCAGCGTCTGGGTGTATTTGCCGAACCGCTCGATGGTCCAGTCATAGCCCTGCGGCACCGTCTTGACGCCGGCGACCAGCGTGACGATGACGAGCAAAACCAGAACAATCGCGAAAATGTCGAAACCGCTCATATTTCCTCCAAGGCAGAAAAGCCCTTTCCCGCGCTGTCATTGGTCGGGAGCGCAACCCTACCGGTTCAGCGGTCGCAATTCACGTCGGTATCGATCCAATTCTGCACAAGACATCCAAACGGGGAAGGATCAAGATATGTATTTGTAGCGGGCCCTTGAAAGCGTGCAGCGGAAACCCAGCGGCAAAAATTAACGAATCCGAAGGCGCGCATTGGACGACTTCATTCGATCACGTCATTCGCTAGGGCAATGAGGCCCGGGTGAAGTGTGACGCCACACTCCCTGGCGGCCCTGAGGTTGACCGCGAGCTCGAATTTGGTGGGGTTCTGCACTGGCAGGTCGGCTGGCCGCGCGCCCTTCAGAATGCGGTCGATATAGTCCGCGGCGCGGCGGAGCTGCTCGGCGCTGTCGGTGCTGTAGGACATCAGCCCGCCCTCCTCGACGAAGGTGCGGCTCCAGAACACCGCGGGCACGCGCGCCTGCGCGATCGCCGCCAGAAGACCGCCGCGGTTGGCCATGGTGAAGAAGTCCGGCAACACCAGCAACCCACCGTCTTTCCGCAAGCCCAGCGCCGCGATCGAGGCCGCGTCATGCACCGGCGCGGGCTCGACCGCCACCTGAAGGGTCCGTGCCGCGTCCTCGATCGTCCGCAGCATCAGCGGCGCGAACGGCGCGGTGGCGGGATTGTAGACGACGACAACGCGGGACACCTTTGGCGTGACCTGCGTCAGCATCTCCAGCCATTTGCCGGCCAGCGGGCCGTCGTAATCGGTGAAGCCGGTGACGTTGCCGCCGGGATGCGCGAGGTTTTCGACAAAGCCCTGGCTGACGGGATCGGTGACGACGGCGAACACGATCGGGATCGTCGTGGTGCGCTGGCGCAGCTCCTCGACCGAGGGCGTGCCGACCGCGAGCAGGACGTCGGGCCTGAGCGCGATCAGCTCGTCGGCAAGCTGCGCGATGCGGGCGCGGTCGCCGCCACCGCTGCGCCAGTCGATCTTGAGGTTGTCGCGCTCTTTCAGGCCATGTCCGGCGAGCGCCTTGACCAGGACCATGCTGCGGGTCTGGCCGATCGCATCATCGGCAGGCGTGACCGAGAGCACGCCAAGCCGACGTGCCGCGTTCGGCTGTTGCGCCAGGACCGGGACCGGCAGCGCCGCGATCATCCCAAGAAACGCCAGACACTCACGGCGGTTCATGGGACGCCCATCAGATCCAGCCCTGAAGCTCGCGCAGCACCAGGGTGCGGATCACGTCCATGCCCGGGTCACTGTCGTTGAGGCAGGGGATCGCGGAAAACTGCTCGCCGCCATTGTGCTTGAAAATCTCGGCGTTCTCCTGCGCGATCTCCTCCAGCGTCTCCAGGCAGTCCGCGGAAAAGCCCGGCGTCACCACCGCGAGGCGACGCACGCCGTCCTTCGCGAGCCGCTCCATGGTCTTGTCGGTGTAGGGCTGGAGCCACTCGGCATTGCCGAAGCGCGACTGGAAGGTCAGCAGCAGCTTCGTCTCGTCCATGCCGAGCCGGCGACGCAGCGCCTCGGTGGTGGCGATGCAGTGCTGCTGATAGGGATCGCCCTTGTCGACATAGGATTTCGGCATGCCATGGAACGACGCCACGATCAGCTCCGGCTTGAAGGACAGCGTTGCCAGATGCGTCTCGATCGAGACGGCAAGCGCCTCGATATAGGCCGCGTCCTCGTAATAAGGCGGCGTTACCCGCAGCGTCGGCTGGTTGCGCAAACGGGCGAGCACGCGGAACACTTCGTCGCAGACGGTCGCCGAGGTCGAGGCGGAATATTGCGGATAGAGCGGGACCGCCAGGATGCGCTCGCAGCCTTTCGCGATCAGTGCGTCGATGCCCGACTTGATCGAGGGATTGCCGTAGCGCATCGCCCAGTCCACCACGACGTGGGTCCGGTCCGACAGGGCGGCGGCCAGCTTGTCGCTCTGCGACCGCGTGATGGTCTTCAGCGGCGACTCGTTCTGCTCGGTGTTCCAGATCTTCTGGTAGTCGAGCGCCTTGGTACGGGGGCGGCTGCGCAGAATGATCCCGTTCAACACGAACTTCCAGACCAGGCCCTGATCCTCGATGACGCGGGCGTCCGAGAGGAACTCCTTCAGATACACCCGCACGCCCGGCGCATCGGCCGTGTCGGGCGTTCCGAGATTGATCAGGAGCACGCCAGCGCGCGGCAGGGCGGATTGGGCGGCCGGTCTCGCGGCCTCGATGGGGACGACACTGGTCATGGCCCTGTGGGTCGCGCGTTGGTCCGAACTTGTCAAGATGAGGCCGGTTTCGCTAGGGTCGCACCCAGGCGGGGGAGGCAAAGATGACACTCGCGGAATGGTGCGTCTTTGGAGCGCTGCTGCTCTATCTGTCGACGATCGGCTCGATCAAATGGATCAGGTTTCGCCGCTTCGACAATTCCCGGCCACGCGACCCCGCCTTCTACGAGGACGCGCTCTCGCAACGCGCGCTCGGCGCGCACCAGAACGGCATCGAGACCTTCCCGTTTTTCGCCTTCGCGGTGCTCCTCGCCGAATTCAGGGATTCGCCGCAGCGGCTGATCGACGAGCTCGCGGCCCTCTTCCTCATCGTCCGCCTCGCTTATGTGCTGACCTATCTCGGCAACCGCCCGACGCTGCGCTCGATCCTCTGGAGCATCGGCTTTGCGATCAATCTCGGGATCTTCTTCATGCCGGCGCTGAAGCGGTTTCTGCCGGTGTGAGGCGCCGTGTCCCCGGACGCGGTGCAGCGCTCTTGCGCTGCTCCGCAGATCCGGGATCCAGAAAGCTACGTCCTAATGCGCGGAGAGATGGGCCCCGGCTCTGCAGCGCACCGTCAAAGGGACGCTGCGCTGCGTCCGGGGCACGAGAACTCGGCCTAGAAACACGTCGTCCGCTCGGCCGCGATGTAGCCGAACAAGAGGCCAGCGCCGAACAGCAGCACGACGCCGGCGGCGGCGAATTCGATGCCGCGCATGAACAGCGCGCCGCCGCCGTCGCGCCCGGCACTGAGGCGGGCGCCGATGTCCTTGGCGGAGACGGCGACGACCGCGATGGCCGCAACCGTGATCGCGGTGCCCAATCCCATCAGGAAGGTCGCGGCGATGCCGGCCCAGAACAGGCCCTGGGCGAGCGCGAACACCAGCACCAGGATCGCGCCCGAGCAGGGGCGGATGCCGACGGTCAGGATCGCCGCAAAGCCGCGCCGCCAGCCACCGGGGCCGGCGAGCTCGCTCGGCGTGGGGCCGTGGGAATGGCCGCAATGTTCGTCATGAACGTGGTCATGCCCGTGGTGGGCCGGAGCGTGCGCATGACCATGATCGTGGTGATGGTGATCATGTCCGTGATCGTGATGATCGTGGGCATCATGATGATGGTGATGACCGTGATCATGATCGTGCGGCACGCCGGCGATCGCCGGCAGCGGCTGGGCCGCCTGCAGCGCCCGGATGAAAATGCGGCCCTTGACCCAGACGAGACGCAGCCCGAACAACGCGATCAGGGCGTAACTCGCGATCTCGATCGCCCCTTCCGCCTTGCACATGGTCTTGGCGGTCGCGTTCAGCACCCAGGCCGAGATGCCGACGATGAGGATCGCGACCAGCGACTGCATCAGCGCCGAGGCGAACGACAGCGCGATGCCGCGCCGCGCGGTCTCGTGGTTGGCGACGAGATAGGAGGCGATCACTGCCTTGCCATGGCCGGGGCCGGCGGCGTGGAAGATGCCGTAGGCAAACGAGATGAAGAGCAGTGTCCACACCGCCGAGCCGTCGGACTTGGCGGCGCGGATGGTCGCCGACATCTGCCGATAGAATTCCGACTGTTTGGCCAATAGCCAGCCGATGAGGCCGCCGGTCTCGGGCTGGGCCGCCTGCGCCGGCCGCGGCGCGCCAAAGGGGTTTTGCGCGAAGACATCGTGAAGCGCGGCATCGGCCACACCCACGACGAGGACAACGGCGGCGCAGACAAGAAGCCCGCGGGCAATCGGCGACTGAAGACGACCGATCAAGGACAATCCACCGTGATCTTGTTGGCGAACATCATGCCGAAATTCGAGTTCTCGCCGTTCATGAAGGTCTGCTCGTTGAGCTTCTGCGCGCTCGCGGTGCCGTCGCTCGGGCGTTCCAGCTTCATCTGGCAGCCGGCGGGCGCGCCGACCAGTTTCACCGGGCTTTCCTTGGCCATCTGGAAGTCGATGAAGAAGGAGCGGTCGAACACTTCGAGCACCAGCTGCTTGGACTTGACCGGGTTCTTCAGCGGCAGCGTGAAGTGCAGGGTCAGCACCGTATCCTTGTAGTCGAGGAAATAGTCGACCGGCTCCTGGAATCGCTCCTTCTTGCCGTCGGCTCGCGCAAAGGTGAAGTAAGCGTATTCCTTCAGCGACTCGACGTTGGTCTGCGCCAGCGGCCCGAGCTCCTCGCGCGTATAGGCGCCCTTGGTCTTGCTCTCGAGCCCCTGCACCGCATAGGCCGAGAACATGTCGTCGAAGGTCCAGGCGTGGCGAACGCCGGTGATCGAGCCGTCGGCGGCGTAGAGCAATTCGCTGGTCGCGGTGATCCAGACATGCGGATGCGCACGCGCCGTGCCCGCCGCGAGCGACAGGCCGGCGGCGAGCAGCAATCCGAACAAGGCGCGCATGCCCATCAGGCGGCCTTCGCGGCGTCGAGTAGGCCGCGCCGGCGGAGCAGCGCGTCGGGTTCCGGAGGACGGCCGCGGAAGG
The DNA here is from genome assembly GCF_000261705.1 of Bradyrhizobium genomosp. III. Lineage (NCBI taxonomy): Bacteria > Pseudomonadati > Pseudomonadota > Alphaproteobacteria > Hyphomicrobiales > Nitrobacteraceae > Bradyrhizobium > Bradyrhizobium genomosp. III. The sequence goes on from NZ_AJQF01000424.1 coordinate 8,800, forward strand.
CCTCGTAGGCGGCTTCCGGATCCACCGATCCGCCCGAGGCGTAGATGTCGTCGTGCAGGCGCTTGGCGACGGCGGGATCGAAGATATCGCCGGCCTCCTCGAACGCGCCGAACGCGTCGGCGTCCATCACCTCCGACCACATGTAGCTGTAATAGCCGGCGGCATAATGATCGCCGGTGAAGATGTGACCGAACTGGGTCGGACGGTGGCGCAGCGCGATCTCCTCGGGCATGCCGATCTTCTCCAGCTCGCGTCTCTCGAAGGCGCGCACGTCGCTGGCCGCTTCGGCCGGCTGGGTGTGGAATTCGAGGTCGACCAGCGCGGAGGAGACGAACTCGACCGTGGCAAAGCCCTGGTTGAATTTTCGCGCGGCCAGGAACCGTTGCAGCAGTTCGTCCGGCAGCGGCTCGCCGGTCTGGAAGTGGCGGGCGAACTTCTGCAGCACCTCTGGCCGCTCCTGCCAGTGCTCGTAGAGCTGCGACGGGAGCTCGACGAAATCGGTGAACACGGAAGTGCCCGACAGCGACGGATAGGTCACGTTGGAGAGCATGCCGTGCAGGCCGTGGCCGAACTCGTGGAACAGGGTGCGGGCATCGTCGGGCGACAGCAGCGAAGGCTCGCCGCCGGCGCCCTTGGCAAAATTGCAGATATTGAGAACCAGCGGCGCAACATCGCCGTCGAGCTTCTGCTGGTCGCGCAGCGAGGTCATCCAGGCGCCGGAGCGCTTCGACGGCCGGGCGAAGTAGTCGCCATAGAACAGCGCCTTGTGCTTGCCATCGGGGCCCTTGACCTCCCAGACCCGGACGTCGGGGTGCCAGACCGGAACGTCCTTGCGCTCCTCGAAGGTAATGCCGAACAGGCGCGTGGCGCAGTCGAAGGCGGCGGCGACCATGTGGTCGAGCGAAAGATACGGCTTGATCGCGGCGTCGTCGAAATTGGCGCGCTGAAGGCGCAGCTTCTCGGCGTAGAAGCGCCAGTCCCAGGGGGCGAGCTTGAAATTGCCGCCCTCTTCCGTGATCAGCGCCTGCATGTCGTCGCGGTCGGCAAGCGCCCGGGCGCGGGCTGGCTTCCAGACCCGCTCCAAGAGGCTGCGCACCGCGTCAGGCGTCTTGGCCATGGAGTCCTCCAGCCGGTAAGCGGCGAAGGTCGGATAGCCCAGCAGCTTGGCGCTCTCTTCGCGCAGCTTGAGGACCTCGACGATGGTTCCGTTGTTGTCGTTGGCATTGCCGTTGTCGCCCCGTGCGGTGAAAGCCTTGTAGACCTTCTCGCGCAGATCACGCCGGGCGGAGCTTTTCAGGAACTGTTCGACCGAGGATCGCGACAGCGTGACGATGGCCTTGCCTTCCATGCCGCGCTCTTCTGCCGCAGCCTTGGCGCTGGCGACGAAGCTCTCCGGCAGGCCCTGGCGGTCGGCCTCCCCGAGCTCCATGACCCAGTCCTGCTCGTCGCCGAGCAGATGATGGCTGAAGCTGGTGCCGAGTTGGGCGAGCCGCTCGTTGATCTCAGCCATCCGCGTCTTGGCCTCCTCGGAGAGGCCGGCGCCGGCGCGGTGGAAGCGGGTGTAGGTCCGCTCCAAGAGGCGAAGCTGCTCCGGAGCCAGATCCAGATTGGCACGGTTCTCGTGGAGCTGGGCGATGCGGCCGAACAGCACGGCGTTCATCATGATCGGATTCCAGTGCCGCGCCATCCGCAGAGAGACCTCCTTGTCGATCTCCAGGATGGCCGGGTTGGAATGCGCCGAAACGAGGTCGTAGAATACGGCCGCCACCTTGCTCAGGAGCTTGCCCGAGCGCTCCAGCGCGGTGATGGTGTTGGCGAAGTCGGGCGCGGCCGGATCGTTGGTGATCGCCGCGATCTCGGCCGAGTGGTCGGCGAAGGCCTGTTCGAAGGCCGGCAGGAAATGCTCCGGCTTGATCTCGTCGAAGGGCGGGGTCGCAAACGGCGTCACCCAGGCCTTCAGCAGCGGGTTGGTCTCGGAGTCCGTAATTTGGCGGGGTTCTGACATCACAAGTCCCGATTTCGTGGCTCAATTGTTGCGGCCAGCTATAGCACGCGATGGGGCTTTTTTGGGCCATTTGCCCTTGCTCCCGGCCGCCTTTTCGGGGAGATTGCGGCCCTCGACAGACCACGGATCCCTGAGCTCATGAACGCGCCTTCCTCGTCTTCCCGTCAGATCGCTTGGCCAAGCGTCATCACCGTCATCAGCGCCGCCATCCTGATCGGCGCGGAGGTGTTCGGCGCGGCCTTCGCCGGCGGCTGGGCACTCGCGATCCTGTTCGGGCTCGGCGACCAGGGCACGCACATCCTGCAGGCCGTGCTGTTCGCGCTCGGTGTGCTCGTGATGACCGCGTTCATCCGCGCGGCCCAGCGTGTCGAGCCCTTCACGAAGCGCCGCTGACGCTTCGCGTGCGCGAGAGACGCGCGCACGAGGCTTCAAGACTTAACGCCCGTTCATCTTCCGCGGCGCTCGCGCAACACCGCGCAAGCAGATGTTAGGCAATTCTGTTCTCAGCCTAAAAAAATTCTTGCGAAGCAGAGTCAAAACGCTTATGTGCGCTCTTGCCCAATTTCGCACGTGCCTGTGGTCGTGTGTCAGTCGGTAGGTATCCGGACAAGAGGCCGGACAGCCGCCAAGGGGTGAAGAAGCCGAGGGGCTCTTCGGAAGTGCGGAAGTCAGAAGACTGAAGGTCGCAAGGCCTGAAGGTCGGACGAGGAAGCAAACCCGGAGCGTCCAGCATCTCTCTCAAAGAGATGCCTTGTCGAAGGTGACTTCGCTCTTTGCAACCGTGACTGGCAGCCGGAGGCGAACCGGCGCACCCCGCTCTCAACGGGGGACGCGACTTAAAGCAACGACGGATCGGGCTTTTTTGGTCTCTACCGGCAGTCCAACGCCGGCGCGGGCTACTGAAAAGGCTTGTCCTTCATTGCCAGGTGTGCGGGCGGGAAATTCCCAACCAATCCACGGCAGCACAGTCTGATTTGAGTCTTTGGCTCGTCACGCCTCCATCGCGTGATCTGGCCGGGGCGCTTATCCGACGACATTTTTTGAACGGATCCCCGTCGCTGGGCCGTTTGGGAGAGTGCTATGACCGAACGTATTCAGGAATTCCTGCGCAACCGCCGCAAGGATGGCCTCGACACCGAGCCGTGCCTCGTCGTCGACCTCGAGGTCGTGCGCGACAATTACCAGACGTTTGCCAAGGCGCTGCCTGACAGCCGCGTGTTCTACGCCGTCAAGGCGAACCCGGCGCCGGAAGTGCTCGCGCTGCTGGCGTCCATGGGCTCCTGCTTCGACACCGCCACGGTCGCCGAGATCGAGATGGCGCTGGCCGCGGGTGCAACCCCGGACCGCATCTCCTTCGGCAACACGATCAAGAAGGAGCGCGACATCGCGCGCGCCTTCGCGCTCGGCATCCGGCTTTTCGCCGTGGATTGCGCCGCCGAAGTCGAGAAGGTCGCCCGTGCCGCTCCCGGCGCGAAGGTGTTCTGCCGCATCCTCTATGACTGCGCCGGCGCCGAATGGCCGCTGTCGCGCAAGTTCGGCTGCGACCCGGAAATGGCCGTCGAGGTGCTCGACGTTGCCAAGCGCCTGGGCCTGGAGCCGTGCGGCATCTCGTTCCATGTCGGCTCGCAGCAGCGCAAGGTGAAGGCGTGGGACCGTGCGCTGGCGATGGCCTCGCAGGTGTTCCGCGACTGCGCCGAGCGCGGCATCAACCTGTCCATGGTCAACATGGGCGGCGGCTTTCCGACCAAGTATCTGAAGGACGTGCCGCCGGTCGTGACCTACGGCCGCTCGATCTTCCGCGCGCTGCGCAAGCACTTCGGCAACCAGATTCCGGAGACCATCATCGAGCCGGGCCGCGGCATGGTGGGCAACGCCGGCATCATCGAATCCGAGGTCGTGCTCATCTCGAAGAAGAGCGACGAGGACGAGGTGCGCTGGGTGTACCTGGACATCGGCAAGTTCGGCGGTCTCGCCGAGACGATGGACGAGTCGATCCGCTACGCCATCCGTACTGCCCATGACGGCGCGGACATGACGCCGTGCGTGCTCGCGGGTCCCACCTGCGACAGCGCCGACGTGCTGTACGAGAAGAACCCGTATCCGCTTCCCGTCACGCTGGAGATCGGCGACAAGGTGCTGATCGAAGGCACCGGGGCCTATACGTCGACCTACTCGTCGGTGGCGTTCAACGGCATCCCGCCGCTGAGGACGTACCACATCTGATCCGCCTCTTTCTCTGAGGCCTGACGAACCCGGGAGCCGGCTTGCCGGCTCCTCCCTGACATTTCGATCTGACGACGTCTTGGACAGGCGTGCTGCGCGCACGCCGGTTCAAGCGGGGACTGACGCGCCATGACCGCTTTTCGGAAGCCACAAATCGCCCTCACCTCGAAAGCCGCTCCGTTCGTGATCCGCGCGGAGCGTGCTGCCGACGTCGCGGTGCGTGAAGCGCTGCTCGATGCCTGCTTTGGCGAAAACCGCCACGGCCGCATCTGCCAGCGCCTGCGCGACGGACGCGCGCCTGCCGCAGGCCTTGCCCTGTCGGCGGTGCGCGAGGGCAAGCTCGTGGGAACCGTGCGGCTGTGGCACGTCAGCGCCGGAGGCAGGCCCGCTTTGGTCCTTGGACCGCTGGCGGTAGACCCTGCCTGCCGCGAGCTCGGGATCGGCGCCGCGCTGATGCATCAAGCGCTGGCCGCCGCCCGGGCGCGCGGGCATCAAGCCGTCATCCTGCTCGGCGATGCCCCCTATTATGCCCGCTTCGGCTTCTCGGGCGAGAAGACCGGCGCGCTGGCGCTGCCCGGCCCGTTCGAACGCGACCGGCTGCTCGCGATCGAATTCCAGGCGGGTGCGCTCGATGGCGCCGAGGGGATGATCGTTCCGACCGGCGCGCCCCTGTCCAAACGCAGGGTCCTTCGCGCCCTCCATGCGCACGCGGCCTGAGGGATTGCCATGATGGTGACGACCGAAGCCGCGTAAAGCGGCAACGCTCGGCTGCGCCGTCCTGACGCCTGTTCTTTCGGGGTTGCGCAGGCCCGAGAAACGCCCTTTAACCCCGCGAAACACGCCTTTCAGTCGAGGTCCGAAACATGTCCCGTCGCCTCATCTCCACCGGCTCTCCGCTCGAGAAGACCGTCGGCTACAGCCGCGCCGTGATCGACGGTGAGTTCGCCTTCGTCGCGGGAACCACGGGCTATGACTACACCACGATGACGATGCCGGCCGATGTCACGAGCCAGTCACGCAACTGCTTCAAGACCATCGAAGCTGCCCTGAAAGAGGGCGGATTCGCGATGGCCGATATCGTCCGTGCGACCTATTACGTCACCGACGCCAGCACCATCGATGCCCACTTCGCCGTCTGCGGCGAGGTTCTCGGTGACATCAGGCCGGCGGCGACGTTGCTGGTCGTCAGCGCACTCGCCAAGCCCGAGATGAAGGTCGAGATCGAAGTCACCGCCAAGCGCCGCAGCATCTGACAAGCGCCGCAGCGCCTGATCCACCCCTCACCATTTGTTTGCCAGCACGTTCCGGAGAAACCATCCCATGAGCCCCGCCTCGCAGATCTACGCGAAGATCACCGGTCCCATCGTCATGGTCGGCTTCGGCTCCATCGGCAAAGGCACGCTGCCGCTGATCGAGCGGCATCTCGATTACGACAAGTCGCGCGTCACCGTGATCGATCCCAAGGACGAGGGCCGCAGGGCGCATTGCGAGAAGCAGAATGTGCGCTTCATCCAGAAGGCCGTGACAAAAGACAATTATCGCGAATTGCTGACCCCGCTGCTCACCGAAGGCGGCGGCCAGGGCTTTTGCGTCAATCTCTCGGTCGATACCGGCTCCACCGACATCATGGAGCTCTGCAACGAGCTCGGCGCGCTCTACATCGACACCGTCAACGAGCCCTGGCTCGGCTTCTATTTCGATTCCTCGAAGGGCCCGGAAGCGCGCTCCAACTACGCCCTGCGCGAAGCCACGCTGGCCGCCAAGCGCGCGCGCCCGGCGGGATCGACGACGGCTGTCTCCTGCTGCGGCGCCAATCCCGGCATGGTCTCCTTTTTCGTCAAGCAGGCGCTGCTCAACGTCGCCGCCGATCTGAAGCTCAACGCTCCCAAGCCCAAGACCAAAGCCGAATGGGCGGATTTGATGCGGCAGGCCGGCATCAAGGGCATCCACATCGCCGAGCGCGACACCCAGCGCTCCAAGAAGCCGAAAGAGCCCGACGTCTTCGTCAACACCTGGTCGGTGGAAGGTTTCCTGTCGGAGGGCGTGCAGCCGTCCGAGCTCGGCTGGGGCACCCATGAAAAATGGATGCCCGAGAACGCGCGGACCCACGAAGCCGGCTGCGGCGCAGCGATCTATCTGATGCAGCCCGGCGCCAACACGCGCGTTCGCACCTGGTGCCCGACCCGCGGCGCGCAATATGGCTTCCTCGTCACCCACAACGAGTCGATCTCGATCGCCGATTACTTCACGGTGCGTGACGCCTCGGGCACGGCGGTCTATCGGCCGACCTGCCACTATGCCTATCATCCGGCCGACGATGCCGTGCTGTCGCTGCATGAAATGTTCGGCCGCGCCGCGAAGATGCAGGAGAAGCACCACATCCTCGACGAGAACGAGATCGTGGACGGCATCGACGAGCTCGGCGTGCTGCTGTTCGGCCACGACAACAATGCCTACTGGTACGGCTCGCAGCTCTCGATCGAGGAGACCCGCAAGCTCGCGCCCTACCAGAACGCCACCGGCCTGCAGGTGACCTCCGCCGTGCTCGGCGGCATGGTGTGGGCGCTGGAGAACCCGAACGAAGGCATCGTGGAAGCCGACGAGATGGATTTCGATCGCCTGCTGGAAATCCAGCTGCCCTATCTCGGCCCGGTCAAGGGTTTCTACACCGACTGGACGCCGCTGACGGATCGCCCGGGACTGTTCCCGGAAGACATCGACACCAGCGATCCCTGGCAGTTCCGGAATATTCTGGTGCGGTGAAACGGCGCCTCTCTCCGCCCGTCATTCCGGGGCGGGGCGTAGCGTCGAGCCCGGAATCCATCGGGCGGCAGTACATGCGGATCAATGGATTCCGGGCTCGCGCTATGCGCGCCCCGAAATGACGAAGAGACCTACTTCTTCTCGATCGGCGGCGCGATCTTCTCGGCCGGTGCCGGCGGCAGGGCCGGCTTGGTCGCCGCGCCTTGTGTCTGCGGCTCGGGGCGTGCAGGCTCGGGGGCCGGCGTGGTCGGCCGGTCGCCGCCGGGCTTGGCTTCCGCGGGCACCTTGCTCTGCTCGTCAGATGGGGTGCCCTGCAACGGCGGCGTTGCCTGCGCCAGCTGCAGCCGGCTCTCGGCGCGGATCTGCGCGATCGATATGCCTGATATCACGACACCTGCTGCGAACAGCGAACAGGCGATCACCAAGTCGAGTTTCAGTCTGCGCTTGTCATTGACTGTCATGTCGATCACCGCCTTTGTCCGCGGGATCAACGAAATGGCCCGACCAGGGTTCCGTTCCCGGCAAGGCGGAACTGCGCGCCTGCGCGCCAAAACGCCGCGCTTACTCCGTCGTGCTGACTTCCCAGGTCGCGTGGCGGATGCCCGGCAGATGCTGGAGATCGGTCGCAACGGTGTTCAACTCGTTCGGATCGACCGCGCTCGCGACCAGCTTCGCCACAATCTCCAGCATGTCCTCGCCGATCTCGACGACCTCGATACCCGCCACCGGATATTTCGCGGCTTCGAGCTTGTCGACGAGTCGGTCGCGCATCTCGGGCAAGGCGTCGGCCGCAACCGCGAGCTTGAAATAGTAGGTCGCCTCGGAGGCCTTCTCGTTCAGCGGGATGCGGTTGATGGCATTGACCAGCGGACGCAGCATGGTGTTGCCGGCGATGACGAACACAGTCAGCGCGGCCGCCTGCGCGATCATGTCGGCGCCGGCGCAGGAGCCGACCGCGGCCGAGGCCCACAGCGTCGCCGCGGTGTTGAGCCCGCGGACGTCCATGCCCTGCTTCATGATGACGCCGGCGCCCAAGAAGCCGATGCCGGAGACGACGTAGGAGATCACGCGCACCGCGCCGTCGGCGCCGGTCAGATGCATGGCGAGATCGACGAACGCGGCGGCGCCGACCGCGACCAGCACGTTGGTGCGCAGGCCCGCGGTGCGCTGGCGATATTGCCGCTCGGCGCCGATCAGCGTGCCCAGCACGAAGGCCGTGAACAGGCTGACCAGCGTGTCGGCAAAATCAGCAATCTGGAAGGTCGTTAGAAATCGCATCTATTCGCGCCGCCATTGAGGGTGCGGTAGGGTGGGCAAAGGCGCGCTCTTCGCGTGACGTGCCCACCACTATTGTTTCGCGGAGAGATCGTGGGCACGGCGCAAGGGCGCCTCTGCCCACCCTACGGCCGGAACCATGACGGATTAAAGCTCCAGCAAACCGCCGTCCCCATTTTCATCGGCGAAGGCGAGCAGCGTGCCCTTGGCGTTCCAGGCGATCGCGGCCACCGGCGGGGTGCCGTTGCGGCGGACCAGGATCTCCGCGCCGTCCTCCAGCCGCACCATCAGCACAGTGCCGTCGCTGTAGCCGGCGGCGAGGATGTCGTTCTTGGGGTGACAGGCGACCACGGAGACCCGCGCCTGCAGCGGCGCCAGCATCGCGGGCTCCTTGCCCATCGGGCCGTCCTTGCTGGCGAACGGCCACAGGATGATGGTGTCGGCACCCGAGGTCGCCAGCGCCTTGCCGCCCGCGCTCCAGGACATCGAGCGGACGCGGCCGGGATAGCCGGTCATGCGCATATGCCTGTTGTCGGCAAGCCGCCAGCCATGCAGCGCCGCCTCGTGCATCGTGGTGACCAGGAACTTGTTGTCCGGGCTGAAGGTGACGCCGAGATGCGAGCCGGCCCAGGGCAGGAATTCGGCCGATCCCGCCATGTTCGGAAACCACAGCGTCGCGCCGTTGTAATGGGCAATCGCGAGCCGCAGGCCCTTCGGCGCGAACGCAAGCCCGCCGACGGTCGAGGGCACCTCGAGCGACTTCTCCTCAGTCTTGCCGCTCTTGACGAACGCCGTCTTGCCGGCAGACCAGGCGTAGGAGCCGTCCGCATGCAGCGCCACCGCATCGATCCAGCGTCGCTTGGGATCGGTGGCGAGCAGCGTCACCTCGCCCTTGGCGTCGAGCGAGACGACCTTGCCGTCGTCGCCGCCCATGACGAGGCGCTTGCCGTCGGAGGCCGTCGAGAGAATGCCGCCGCCATGCACGGCGACCGTCGTGATTTCGCCTTGGGCGTCCACGAACGCGACGTTCTCTTCGCCGCCGACGAAGGCGGCGCGGGGGCCAAGGAAATGCACCGAGGTCACGCCCATGCCGAGCGTAACAGGCTTGACGCGATCGGTGACGGAGACGATCGAGGCGGAATCGGGGGCCGGCGTAAACTCTTTCATCACGAGACGATGCAGCTCTCAAAACCCTTGCGGATGGCCTCTTCCGGTAATTCGCGGCCGATGAAGACGAGGCGGCTCTCGCGCGGCTCGCCCTCCTTCCACTTCCGCTGATGGTCGCCCTCCAGCATCATGTGGACGCCCTGGAAGACGTAGCGGTCGTCGTCGTCGTGGAAGGCGAGGATGCCCTTGGAGCGCAGGATCTTGCCGCCCTCGACCTGCACCAAATTCTGGAGCCAGGGCATGAACACGTTCGGATCGAGCGGCTTGTCGGTCTTGAGCGACAGCGACTGCATGTCCTCGTCGTGATAGTGCTTCAGGCCGTGGCCGTGATCATGGTGGTGATGATCGTGGCCGTGATGGTGGTGATCATGGTCGTGGTCATGATCGTCGGCCTCCAGGAAATCCGGCTCGATATCGAGGATGCGGTCGAGATCGAAGGCGCCGCGGTCGAGCACGTCGGCCAGGGCCACCGAGCAGCGCTCGGTGCGGTGGAGTTTCGCATAGGGATTGATGCCGCGGATGCGGGCTTCGACCTCGGCAAGCTCGCCCTTGCTGACGAGATCGGTCTTGTTCAGCACGATGACGTCGGCAAAGGCGATCTGGTTCTTGGCCTCGGGCGCGTCCTTGAGCCGGTCGGACAGCCACTTGGCGTCGGCCACCGTGACGACGGCATCGAGGCGGGCGTTCTTCTGCACGTCCTCGTCGACGAAGAAAGTCTGCGCGACCGGCGCCGGATCGGCAAGGCCGGTGGTCTCGACGATGATGGCGTCGAACTTGCCCTTGCGCTTCATCAGGCCGTCCATGATGCGCACGAGGTCGCCGCGCACGGTGCAGCAGATGCAGCCATTGTTCATCTCGAACACTTCCTCATCGGCGCCGATGATGAGGTCGTTGTCGATGCCGATCTCGCCGAATTCGTTGACGATGACGGCGTATTTCTTGCCGTGGTTCTCGGACAGGATGCGGTTCAAGAGCGTGGTCTTGCCGGCACCGAGATAGCCGGTCAGGACGGTCACGGGGATTTTCTGGGAGGTCGCTTCAGACATAACAACTCCGGACATAGGGCTTTTTCGCGCGACGCGAGGCGGGGTGGCCCCTGCCCTAGTGGTCAAGCGCACTGGTCAGGGCCTTTATATTGTGCCTGACCATATCAATGTAAGTGGGTGCAGGCCCCTTTTCGCCGGTCAAACCGTCCGAAATCAGGGTCCCGCCGACTTTTGAGCCGGTCTCCGCCGCGATCCGCCGGATCAACCGGTCATCGCTGATATTTTCCAGGAACACGGCCGGTATTTTTTGGGCCTTGATCTGGCCGATGATGGCCGCGATGTCCCGGGCGCTCGGCTCGGTTTCGGTGGAGACCCCCAGGGGGGCGATGAACTGGATACCGTATTCGGCGGAAAAATAGCCGAAGGCGTCATGGGTGGAGATCACCTTGCGCCGCTCCGGCGGGATTTTCGCCACGGCCTCGCGGACCTCGCGGTCGAGCGTTTCGAGCTTTTCAAGATAGGCTTTTGCCTGGGCCCGGAAGAAGTCCGCATCATCCGGGGCGGCCGCGGCCAGCGCATTGGCGATGTCGGTTGCGTAGGCTTTGGCGTTGGGGACGGACTGCCAGGCATGGGGGTCTGCGGCCGAGCCGAGCTTCAGCGGCGTGATGCCGGCGCTCGCGGTGACGACCACTGCCTTGCTACCTGCAGACTGCACGAGCCGCGGCAGCCAGCCCTCCAGCCCGAGCCCATTGACGATGACGAGCCTTGCCTCCGCGACCCGCTTGGCATCGCTTGGCGCGGGCGTATAGACGTGGACGTCGCTATCGGGGCCGACCAGCGTCGTCACGTTGACCCGATCTCCCCCGACGTTACGGACGAAGTCGCCGAGGATCGAGAAGCTCGCGACGACGTTGAGCCGTTCCGCGGCGTGCAGCGGCGAGGCAGTCAGCAACAGCAGACAAAGCAGGATGAGCCGCATCGCCGTCACGCTTCCAGATGCCGGCCGGGAAACAGCTGCCGGACGATGCCGCCGACGCGGCCGAACAGCACGGAGACGATGTAGAGCACCGTCGCCACGAGAATGACCGCAGGGCCCGACGGCACGCGGGTCTGGAACGACAGCACGAGGCCGGCATAGCCGGAAGCCGCGGCGGCGATCACGGCGATGCAGATCATGACGGTGAGGTCGCGTGACCAGAACCGCGCGATGCCAGCCGGCAGGATCATCAGGCCGACCGCCAGCAACGTGCCGAGCGCCTGAAAGCCGTTGACGAGGTTGATCACGACCAGCGCAAGGAAGGCGAGATGCGCGGGACCGCCGGCGCGACTGACTGTCCGCAAGAACAAGGGATCGACGCTTTCGATCACCAGCGGCCGGTAGATCACCGCGAGCACGAGCAGCGTCACCGTGGCGTTGAAGGCGACCACCAGCAGGGTCTGGTCGTCCATCGCGAGGATGTTGCCGAACAGGACATGGAGCAGGTCGATATTGGTGCCCTTGATCGAGACGATGGTGACGCCGAGCGCAAGCGAGGCCAGGTAGAAGGTCGCGAGCGAGGCGTCCTCTTTCAGCCCGGTCGAGCGCGCGACGACTCCGGCGAGGATGGCGACGGCAAAGCCGGCGATGAGTCCGCCCGCCGTCATCGCGAACAAATTGAGGCCGGAGAGGAGGAAGCCCACCGCCGCGCCGGGAAGAATCGCATGCGCCATCGCATCGCCGACGAGGCTCATCCGCCGCAGCATCAGGAAGACGCCGATCGGCGCGCCGGCCAGCGACAATGCGATCACGGCGGCCAGCGCCCGCCGCATGAACTCGAATTCGGTGAAGGGACCGATCAGCGCGTCATAGAGCATCGGTGATCACGCCGCCCGCGAGTTGATGTCATCGGCCGCGCAGGCCGCGGCGGTGTCGTCAAAGGCCTCACACATCCGCATCGCCACCAGCAGGTTTTCCGGCGTCAGCACCTCCGCCGTCGGTCCCCACGCCACGGGGCCGCGCGCCAGCACCAGCGTCTCGCTGAAATGGTTGCGCACCATCTCCATGTCGTGCAGCGCGGCGAGCACGGTGCGGCCCTCGCCGTGCCAGTGCTTGACCAGCGCGAGCAGGTCGGCGGTGGTCTTGCTGTCGATGGCGTTGAAGGGCTCGTCGAGCACGATGAGCGAAGCGTCCTGCAGCAGCACGCGCGCAAACAGCACGCGCTGCATCTGGCCGCCCGAGAGCGTGCCGATCGGACGGTTCTCGAAACCGTTGAGGCCGACGGAGGCGATCGCGCGCAAGATCTTCCCGCGCGCGGCCTTGCCGATCCCGCCGAACAGGCCGGCGTTGCGCCACAGCCCGGTGCCGACGAAGTCGAACACCGAGATCGGGAAGCTGCGGTCGATCTCCGCGCTCTGCGGCAGATAGGCGATATCGCGAGAGTCGAGCCCGCCGAGATGGATGCTGCCGTCGAGCGGCCGGAGGATGCCGACGATGCCACGCAGCAGGGTCGACTTGCCCGCGCCATTCGGGCCGATCACGGCGACCAGCGCGCCACGCGCGACCTCGCCGTTGAGATGGTGCACCGCGGGATGCCGGTCATAGCCGAGCGTCACGTTGTGAAAGTGCAGCGCCGCCATCATCACCTCATCGCCAGGAAGACCACGCCCCAGAGCACGGCACAGACGGCGAGCGCGGCCCCGAGGCGCGCGGCCATGGTCATGCGCAGGATCGACCAGGGCGCGGCCTGGGCCGGATGCGGCGAGGCCGCGTCGTGGACATGGGCGTGGGTGTGGTCGTGCCCGTGCGAATGGCCATGAGCAGGCGAATGGTCATGGGAATGACCGTGAGCATGATCGTGATGATGGGCGTGGGACGTGGCGGGAACCATGCAGAGACGTTATATTATAACATTACCCCTGTCCACGACCGGGGTGTCAGGGCTTGCCGATCACCATCGCAATGGCAGCTGCCACGAATGGAAATGGCACCGACACGGCACAGCGGAACCAGACGAAGCGGGCGGGCATGAAGGGAATTTCCCACAAGATCACCCGCTGGAAGGCAAACAGGGCCCAGGCGACAACATAGGCCACCACCTGCGGCACACCGCCGCCCGACTTCAGCGCCACCGTGCCGATGGAGAAGCCGATCACGGGGCCGCCGGGGGTGGCGGCGCCGGCGACCACGGCGGTCGCAACTCCGAGCCAGCCGCTGTCCGGGCCGAGCCAGCCGGTGATCACCTCCTGCGGGATGATGGCGGCGATGTAGCCGGAGCCGATCACCCCGAGCGCGATCCGCGGCACGATGTTGATGAAGTCCATCGAGCCTTCGCGCAGCGAGGCCTTGAACACCGGAGGGCCGCGGCGAAACGCGATCAGGCCGACGCCGAACACCGAGCCCCACAACAGGATGTCGATGAAAAGCGCGGCGCTCATGCCGGGTCCTCGTCGCTTTCGCGCTTCCGATAGAGCCGGACATAGACGAAGCGGCCGAGGGCCCCTGCGAGCACCGGCAGCGGCAGCGAGATCAGAATCCGCCACAGCGTGAAGTCGGTGCCCATGATCGGGATTTCCCAGGCCACTGCCCGGCCATAGCCGATCAGGGTCCAGCTCACGACCATGGCGATGGTTGCGCCGAAATCGGCGCCGACCGCGAGCAGCGCACTCGCCACGGGATAGGCGGTGAAGGGACCGCCGGGCAGGATCGCGCCGAAGGCGGTGCCGATCAGAAGGCCCGTCAGGCCGGATTTCGGCCCGAGCGAGCGCGAGACCTTTTCATGCGGCAGGATCTCCGAGATGAAGGCCCCGAGCAGGCAGCCGGCGAGCACGCGCGGCAGGATGCCTGAGAACAGCGAGAGATCGTGGGTGAGAATATCGAGAACGCCGTCGGTGCCATCACGCCGCAAGACCAGCGCCGCGCTCACCGCGACCAGCGCGGCGATGATGATCGTCGACCAGCCGATCGGCTTGCGCACTCGCCCCGGCCGCGGCTCGGACTCGACGTCCTCGGCAGGCGCCGGGTCTTTCGGGGAAGGTTCTGACAACGGGCTCGGTTGGCTCGAGGGTGATGCCCGTCCTGATTAAGGGCGGCCTCCACACGATGCAAACAGTAGGATGACAGACCCGTGCGCGCGCCACGCAGGGCAATTCCGCACAGCAAAAAGGCGGCCGCGCGAGCGACCGCCCCTTGTCGTCCCGGGGCAGCGAAGCCGAACCCGGAATCTCGAGATCCCGGGTTCGATGCTGTGCATCGCCCCGGGATGACGGAGTAAAACTCAGGCCTTCTCGAACAGGGACTCGACGTATTCCCAGTTCACGAGGTTCTCGACGAACGCCTTGAGATAATCGGGGCGGCGATTGCGGTAGTCGATGTAGTAGGAGTGCTCCCAGACGTCGCAGCCGAGGATCGGGGTGGCGCCATGCACCAGCGGATTCTCGCCGTTCGGGGTCTTGGAGATCTCGAGCTTGCCGTTCTTGACCTGGAGCCAGCACCAGCCGGAGCCGAACTGGCCGACGCCGGCCGCCTGGAAGTCGGTCTTGAACTTCTCGAAGCCGCCGAGGTCCTCGTTGATCTTCTTCTCGATCTTGCCCGGCAGCTTGGTGCCGCCGCCATTGGGCTTCATCCAGCTCCAGAAGTGGATGTGGTTGTAGTGCTGGCCGGCATTGTTGAACACCGCGGGGTTCTTGCCGAACGAGCCCTTGACGATCTCTTCAAGGGACTTGCCTTCCCATTCGGTCCCCTTGAGCGCGTTGTTGCCGTTGGTGACGTAGGCCTGATGATGCTTGTCGTGGTGGAATTCCAGCGTCTCCTTCGACATGAACTGGCCGAGGGCGTCATAGGCGTAAGGGAGTGGGGGCAGCGTAAAGGTCATGGGATGTTGTCCGCGACTGATGGGGAACTGGCTTAACGGGGACTCTTATAGAAGGTTCCACCGCCGTTAAATACCGCCAATTTGCGAAAAGGCGCGATGCCACGGCTTGGCCGGATTGCACAACTTCGCCGCACCGAGGGACATCCAATCCGGGGCGGCCGTCCGCCGCAAAATATCATTGCCTTTGAACCGGTTATGACAGAACGAATGGACCGCGCAGCGTGTTGCGAGAGACAAAGCCATGAGCATCGAGATCGACATTTTGAACGGCGACGCCTCCTGGCCGATCGCGGAGCCGCTGCATCAGGCGGTCTGGGGACCGCACTTGGTCGCGGACAAGCCCTGGGCTCACATCAAATGGGCCAATGCGGACCTGCGCGTGCTGATCGAGACGCCCGAGGATGGCCTCGTCTGCCATGTCGGGATCTACTTCCGCACCGTCATCTGGAACGGACAGAAGGTCCATATCGGCGGAATCGGCGGGGTCTGCACCCGCGAGGACCGGCGCGGTCGCGGCTACGCGACCGTGGCGATCGACGCGGCCGTGCACACCATCAGGGCTAACGAAGCGGTCCGGTTCGCGCTGCTGTTTTGCGAGCCACACAATTTTTCGTTCTACGAGACCCGGAGCTGGCTGCCCTTCAAGGGCGAGGTCTATTGCGAACAGCCGGAGGGGCGGATCCGCTTCACCGAGATGGCGCCCTACGTCTTCAACATCGTCCGCGCGCCGACGCTGGGCACCATCGACCTATGCGGCCTGCCGTGGTGACCCCTGCGTGGCGTGAGGGCTGCCGCAGGGGCTCGGCCATCCTATAATATGTCGATCATCATCTAAATTCCGCCCGGTGAACATGACGATCGACGCCCCTGCAGACGCCGTCCCGCCGCTTGCGCCGGTCGCCTCTCCCATCGCCAGCCTGCTGACGGCCCCGATCCTGCCGACGCTGCTGCGGCTCGCGATCCCCAACATGATCGCGATGGTCGGCAGCACTTTGGTTGCGATCGCCGAGACCTCCTATATCGGCCGGCTCGGCACCATTCCGCTCGCCGCGATCGCGCTGGTGTTTCCGTTCGCGATGCTGACGCAGATGATGAGCGCGGGCGCGATGGGCGGCGGCGTTTCGTCCGCGATCAGCCGCGCGCTCGGCGCCGGGGATCGTGACCGCGCCGCGACGCTGGCGCTGCATGCCGCCATCATCGGCCTCTGCGGCGGGCTGTTCTTCACGGTGATGATGCTCGTCTTCGGCCGTTCCTTCTTCACGCTGCTCGGCGGGCGCGATCGCGTGCTCGAGGAGGCCAGCGGCTATTCGCAGGTGCTGTTCTCCGGCGCGGTCGCGATCTGGCTCGTCAACACGCTGGCCTCGGTGATCCGCGGCACCGGCGACATGCGCCTGCCGTCGATGACGCTGATCGGGGCGAGCGTGTTGCAGATCGCGCTCGGCGGCACGTTGGGGCTCGGCCTGTTCGGCGTGAAGCCCTTCGGCATGCCGGGCGTCGCCAGCGGCCAATTGATCGCGTTCACCTGCGCCGCGATCTTCTTCCTCTGGTATCTCGCGTCCGGCCGCAGCCGGCTGCCGCTGAATATTCGCGCGTTTCATTTCGAGCGCGCGATGTTCCTGGACATCCTCAAGGTTGGTGCGGTGGCCTGCCTGTCGCCGCTCCAGACCGTGCTCACCATTTTGATCTTCACGAAGATCCTGGCCACGTTCGGCACCGAGATGCTGGCCGGCTACGGCATCGGCTCGCGGCTGGAATTCTTGTTGATCCCGATCACGTTTGCCTTCGGCATCGCCTCGGTGCCGATGGTCGGCATGGCGATGGGCGCCGGACAGGTGAAGCGCGCCCGGCGTGTGGCCTGGACCGCCGCTGCAGCTTCCGGATTGACGGTCGGCCTGATCGGCCTCGCTGTCGCGCTCGCTCCATCGCTGTGGGTCGCACTCTTCACGCGCGATTCCGGCGTCACCGCCGCCGCGCACAGCTATTTCCACTGGGCCGGCCCGACCTTCGTGTTTTTCGGCATCGGCGTGTCGCTCTACTTCTCCTCGCAAGGCGCGACGCGCGTCGGCGGCCCCGTGCTCGCCTCCACCGCGCGGCTGTTGATCGTCGCGATCGGCGGCGTCGGCCTCATGATGACGCAGGCGCCGGCCTGGACCTTGTTCGCGCTGGTCGGCGGTGCCATGGCGGTGTTCGGCCTGTCGACTGCGGCCGCGGTCGCCTTCGCGCGCTGGGACAAATGATCGCAGGACAATGAACGAAGGCAATGAACGCAGGAATGTGATTCCAGCCTGCGTTGCACTATCCCGCCGGGCTGCTATGGAGGCGCTCCATTTTCGGGGCCTCTTCCATGACTTCCAGATTCGCTGCTCTCATCGTCCTCCTCGCTGCGCTGCTCGGCGCGACGGCCGCACATGCGCAGAGCGCCGATGGGACATGGCTCACCCAGGCGGGCGATGCGCGCGTCAAGATCAGCAAGTGCAGCGGCGGCATCTGCGGCGTCGTCGCCTGGCTGCGCGAGCCCTACGACACCGCGACCGGCCAACCCGCCACCGACAGCAAGAACCCCAATCGCGAGCTCGCCAGGCGCCCGATGATCGGCTTGCCATTGTTCAGCGGCATGCAGCCGTCCGGTCCGAACAAATGGTCCGGCCAGATCTACAACGCCGACGACGGCAGCACTTATGCCAGCAGCATCTCCGTGACGGGAGCGGATTCGCTGCGGGTCGAAGGCTGCGTCGGCGCGCTCTGCGGCGGCGAGACCTGGACGCGGGCGGGGCGGTAACCCCGCTCTCGTGTCCCGGACGCGATGCAGCGTGCAACGCTGCTTCGCAGAGCCGGGACCCAGAAAGCAGCACGGTACGATCGAGACATGGGCCCTGGCTCAGCAGCGCATCACTGCGTGCTGCGCTGCGTCCGGGGCACGAGATCGTCCTACGCCATCATCGCCTTCAGCGCCGTCGCCGCCGAGGCGTAGCCGCCTCGCGCGCCATCAATGAAGTGCACGTGATCGCTGCGTAGCGCCGACGGCGTGAAGCAGGTCATCATGGCGGCATCCTGCTGGTAGAGGCCGTAGCGTACGATGCCGTCACGGGCCGCGATCGCCAGTCGGTCGCTCAGCGCGCGCTCGAGCTGCGGCGTGCAATCGAGGATCATGCGCAGGCCGTCGTCAAATTTCCTGAAGTCCGAGTTCTCGACCACCTGACGCCTGTAGACGTTTGGCACGAAGCCGCCGACGTTGAGGTCGAAGCGCATGATCAGATAGACGAACAGCGTATAGGCCAGCACGGTGGCGCGGCGCGCGAGCAGCGGACCACCGCGCCTGGTACGGGCTTCGTATTCCAGCCCCTGTGGCGGCCATTTCAGCGGCGGCCCCTGCGGCGGCACCGGACGGGCGCCGTCGGGGCTGCGCTCGACGAGGTGGATGATGTCCTCGATCACCTTGCGGAAGGCGTGCGGATCGGCGCCGCGCGCCGGCATCACCAGAACCGAGAGGATCAGCCCACGTGAGGCCGGTATCACCTCGAAGCGGCAGGACAGGCCCGAGAGATCGGGCTGCGTGCCCGCCGGCGCGGCCGGGACGGCAAACTCCCCGCGCTTCATTGCGGCATCGGCGAAGGCGAGCCCGCCGCCCGAGAACATCGCGTAGGACAGGTTGGCCGACGGACCGAACCGCGCGACGCGCACGTCGAGGCCCTGCGCGCGGATGGCGCTGACCGGCACCAGCGCGACCCTCATCGTCAGATCGAGATCTTCCCGCACCCAGGTCGCGGTTGCCGCCAGCGCCTCTCGGGCAGATTCGAGATCGCCTGGCGCAACCGCAAAGCTCGCGCCGTCGCCGCCGAACACGAAGGGGAATTCGCGTCCTTCCAATGCGTTCGTCACCGCTGCGATCACGGCGGCGCCGGCCATGTTCACCGCCTTGTAGCGCTGCGCCGCGATCGCCTTGGTGGAATCGACGATATCGGCAACGCCGATGCTCCAATCGTCCGGCAGCGGCGCGTAGAGCGCAGGGTCCATCAGGCTGGTGAAGCCGCGGAAGACGGAAATGTCGCCATAGAAGGATTCGCCTGAGGTCATCGGGGATGCCGGATGGTTGGAATGCGAAACAAATACGTGGCAGGATCGATCCGGGTTCGCCGGCCGGCGGCCCCTTTCAATCTTTGGCCGAAACGGGCCAGGACAACAAGATAAGGCGACAACAAGATACGGCAGCAACAACACGAGGCCGCGTTGCAATGCCGCAGCGTGTCTTTGATCGGCATCAAGCGGCCGGTCGGGAAGAACGGCTATCGTCTTCAGCTCCAAGGGTTGCATGGGATGATCGAGGTGTCCGACTTCGGCAGCAAGGATTCCACCTCTCCGGTCCGCCGGCGCACGGGCATCGACCCGATCAGCGCGGTGAAGATGCCCGAAAGACTGACGGCAGCCGTCGATGCCTGGGCTGAAGCCCATCAACTGACCCGCTCGGATGCAATCTGCAAGCTGATCGAGCTGGGCCTGAAGGTCGCGCCCCCGGTCCTCTCCCCGGTGCACCCGATCGCATCGGACGCCGCCAGGATCGAAGAGATCGCGGTCCACGAGATCGAGACGCTGCTCGATCCGGCCTTGCCCGTGGACGAACGCGACCGCCGCATCCGCCGCCTCACCGAAGGGCCGCCGGAATTTTCACACGAACGAATTGACCTGCTGAAAGACCGGACCTGAGCTGCTAATGCAGCTTCTCGTCCTGACGCTTGCGCAAACTATCGAGAGACGCATCGTGGCAGCCGACCAGGCGCACGAATTGCTGCGGGTACATTTCGTGACCATGACCGCCGGAATTCTGGTGCGTCATCGGCGGGCAACGGGCATCGTCCGGCTTCGCGCGGGATTGCTCGGCCCGGCCCTGATTTGAAGCGGTCATGTTGGGCATGGTCATGGACTGCTCCCTGTCGATTAGGGCAGATCGATTGACGTAACCCAATCGATTGCGGGGCATCTTACGACCAAATCCGGCTGCATGTCATTGTGCCGGATCAATTCAATTGTGACGGCGGAGTTCCGCTTATGCCGTGTTTCCCGCATCGATGGTGAACACCGTACCTGTCACGTTGCGACCACCCTCGCCGAGCAGATACTCCACCATGCGCGCGACGTCGTCCGTCTCCGGCAGGCGGCGTAGCGCGCTGCGGCCGGCGATGCGCTTGCGCGCCTCGTCGGACAGATTGTGCGTGAGCTCGGTGTCGATGAAACCCGGCGCGATCGCGTTCACGGTGATGCCAAGCTTGCCGACCTCGCGCGCGAGCGAGCGGGTGAAGCCGGTGGCGGCCGCCTTGGTTGCGCCATAGACGGACAGGCCGTTGTAGCCGGTGGTCGCGATGATCGAGGAGACGTTGACGATGCGGCCGGCGCCGTCGGCCATCATCTGCCGTGCCACATATTTGGTGAGGATGATCGGCGACAGCACGTTGAGCTGCACCAGTGCTTCGATCTCGGAATTATGCATGGTGGCGAGCAGGCCTTCGGTGCCGAGGCCGGCATTGTTGACGAGGCCGTAGGTCGGGCCGAACTCGTCGCGCACGAGTTTCGCAAAGGCCGGAATGGCGTCGATCACGGCAAGGTCGCAGGCGCGGAAATGCAGGCGCCCTTCGGACTCCGCAATCGCTACCTTGAGCTCCTCGCTCTCGCGCCGGGCCGCCGCGACCACATTGTAGCCGGCGACAGCGAGGCGCTTGCCGATCGCAAGGCCGATGCCGCGGCTGCCGCCGGTGACGAGGACATTATGCATCGGTGCGCGCCAGTTTTCCGGCCGGGGTGACGTCGAGCGCCTCGACGAAGCGGATCACCGCCGGCACCTTGTGGGACGCGAGCTGCGCGCGGCACCGCTCCAGGATCTGGTCGCGGATCTCTTTCGCGCGCGCGGGATCGGTACCCTCGGTGAGGATCACGTCGGCGACCACGATGCCGCCGGTGATCGGGCTCTTGCGCGATTTGGCCCGCGACATCCGCGCGTCGGGATGGCGGTTGATGACCGCCTCGATCTCCTCGGGGTGGACCTTCAGCCCGCCGATATTGATGATGCCGCCGCGGCGGCCGACGAAATAATAGCGCTCGCCGCGCAGCTCGACGATGTCGCCGCTGTCGACAAATCCGTCGTCATCGGTGAGCGCGGCGGCATTGCGGCCGACATAGGCATGCGCGGTGCGCGTCGAACGGATACGGAGCGAGCCGTCCACCACCTTCATCTCGACGCCATTGCGATTGCCGAGATAGTCGGCCGGAAAGCCTTCCAGGCCGTCGCTGACGGCAAAGCCGACGCCGGCTTCGGTCGAGGCATAGGCATGACCGACGGAGGAGTTGGGGAATGCCGCCTTCAGCCCGTCGAGCACCGCCTGGTCGGCGATTTCACCGGAGAGGCGGACGTAAGCCGGAGCGAATTGCGCGGCCGAACCGCTCATCAGGAGCTTGCGCCAGTGCGAGGGCGTGCCGGAGATGTGCGAGACGCCGCGCGCCTTCAGCCGCGCGACGTGATCGCCGAGCGCCTCATGGGGATCGGACAGCACCATCGAGCCGCCGGAAAGCACGGCGCGCAGGAAGATTTGCAGGCCGCCATAGCGGCGAATGTCATAGAAGGTCGCCCAGACCGGCGCCGCGCCCCGCGCGGGGCCTTCGGCAACGATCGCGCCGGTCAGCGCCTCCAGCGTGTGGCCGACGATCTTCGGCACGCCCGAGGTACCCGAGGTGAGCATCAGCCATTCCGTTCCGCGTTCGGTCTTGACCGGCGCGGTGGCTTCAGGCGGCAATTGCGCAGTGACGATGAGCGGGATGCCAGTCCCGGCCCGGCGGTCGGATTCGTCGGTCACGACGGCATCGATCCCGGCATCGGCGATCAGCGCCTCGAGATACGCCGGATTGAGATCGGGCGGGCACAGCAGCATGCGACGCGCGATGCCGTCGAGCTCGATCATGGCAAGGCCCGACCGCAGCTGATCGGACAACTTGAGCAGCACGGAGCGGCCGGACAATTCGCGCAGGCGGCCGCCCAGGACCGTCTGCGACAGGATATCGGTCAGCGACACGCAGGTGTGCGCGTCCGACAGCGTACGGCCGGTCAGCTCCGCGCCGAGATGGTCGCGAAGCGCAAAGATCTCACGCGGGGACATTTTCGTAGGCCCGCACGAAATCGCCGACCGTGGTGGGAAACGCTGCGTCCTCGGAGATGGTGAAGGGGTCGACGCCGGTCTCGTCCTCGAGGCGCGCGACCAGGATGGCGAAGGCGAGCGAGTCGAAACCCGTCTCGTGCAGCGACAGATCGTCCGAGAGCGCGGGAAGCGTGACGTGCTGCTCTTTGGCGATCTGCTGGATCGCGTCAATGACCTTAGACCTTACCGACATGGCTGGCTCGCTTTGTTATCGTTGGCGTTGCGGCGGCTCTTGCTGGCCGCCTCCCCATGGCCGCTTGTTTACCCGACAGAAGTAAATGGCTTCTTGGACAATTCAGATAAAATTGGACCTATCTGCGGATTTTGGCGGGATTTACAGCCTGATCGAGCCGTCCACGATTCGCGCATAGGCCTCCGTATCGAGCGCCACATAGGCCCCGGACTTCGGGTCAGCCATGAACAGCGGATCGGAGATCGCGGCGGGATCGAAGCCTTCCCGTGCGAGCTCGCCCTTCTTCTGCTTGAACGTCTCGGTCGCATCGATCTCGCTGGAGACGCGAATGAAGACGGGCCGTGCGTAGGCCGGCAGCCGCTGCGCGAGATGTGCGGGCAATGCCGCAATGTCAAAACCCTCGTTGACGACGATCACGCTCATGCCGGCGCGGCCGTCGGAGCCGGGGACGCTGACGCCGTAGGTGGTGGCATCGACCACGCCGGTGAAATCGCGCATTGCGTCATTGACCTCCGAGGTCGCGACGTTCTCACCCTTCCAGCGGAACGTGTCCCCGATCCGATCGACGAAATGGAAGAAGCCCTTGTCATCGATCCGCATCAGATCGCCGGTGCGGAACCAGGCATCGCCCCTGGCAAAGACATCGCGAAGAACCTTCTTCTCGGTCTCGCCGGGGTCGGTGTAGCCCTCGAACCGGCCGCCGCCTTCATCGGCGGGGCCG
>NZ_AJQF01000425.1:0-28360 GCF_000261705.1 Bradyrhizobium genomosp. III
GCCGGCCTCGCCGCGGGCGCAGGCGAGGCAAAACCCCTCTTCGTTGCGCAGCGGCGCGCCGCTGTCGGGATCGAGCTTGACGAGATTGGCAGGGAAGCGATGCGCCAGCAGCGGCGGGATGCGACCGATCGCGCCCGGCTGCCCCTCGACGTTGAACAGCGAGAAATTGCCTTCCGTCGCCGCATAGAATTCGAGGATGCGCGGAATGGCGAAGCGCGCCTGAAAGTCTTCCCAGATGTCACCGCGCAGGCCGTTGCCGCAGACGAGGCGGAGACGATGCCGGTTCTCATATTCCGACGGCGCCGCCTTGAGCAGATAACGGCAGAGCTCGCCGATATATTGAAACAACGTGCAGTCATGGCGCACGATGTCGGACCAGAAATGCGAGGCCGAGAATTTCTCCGCGATCACCACCGAGCCGCCGGCAGCGAGCATGCTGCAGGGCGCGACGATGCCGCCGACCGAGTGGAACAGCGGCAGGCAATCGTAGAGCCGGTCTTGCGGGCTCGCGCCGGTGAGGCCGGCGAACCAAAAGCCCCAATTGAGAATGCGGCGGTGGCTGATGCTGGCAGCCTTCGGCAGGCCGGTGGTGCCTGATGTGTAGATCAGCAGCGCTCGGTCATCGATGGTGACCTCACCGCGCTCCTCCGGCGAAAGGGAAGCGTCGTCCAGCGCCGCGAGGGCGACGTCGATGGCGCGCTCGCTGCGGGCATCGCCATGCGTCCAGACCTTGGCCTGCGTCTTCAGGTGCGGCGTTGCGCTCTCCAGCATCTGCGTCAGCTCCTGCGCAACGATGATATGCGAGGGCTTTGCGACATCGAGGCAATGCGCGAGCGACTGTCCCACCAGCCTGGTGTTGAGCAGCGCCGCCACACCGCCGATCCGGCTGATGCCGAGCCAGGCCGCGACATAATCGATGCCGTTCGGCATGATCAACGCGACAGTATCACCCTTGGCCACGCCGGCCGAGCGCGCCCAGCGCGCGTAGCGGTTGATGCGCTTCGACAGGCCTTCATAGTCGAGGCTTGCGTCGTCGGTGATCAGCGCAACGCGGTCGGGCTGGCGCTGCGCCCAATCGTCGATGACGTCCGCGAACAGACGTCCCGGCAGCGTCTCGATCCGCGCCGTGAGCTCGATGGCCTTCAGCCATATCTTTGAAGCCGAAGGCGCGCGCGCGACTTTTTGTCGTTCGATGACACCGGTGGTCATGCCGTTGATTCTTTCGGGCCGCCTGCTGACATCAGGCAATCTAGCCCCCGCGCCCTGCCCAGGTGTTAAGAGACAAGGTAAAACTCTGTTAGGGCGCGGTTAACTCTAGTGATCCTTTACCGCCGCACGGCAACGCCGGTGAGTTCGGCGGCATGGTGACGGCCGAGACCGATCGCACTGGCCCAAGGTGGTCGAGCTGTGGGGGCAGGAAGGAGATGCGCGCTGCCGACGCTAGCCGCTACGCCTGTAGCGCAAGTGCGGCGGCGGCGCGTGAACCGGATAATACGGATTGAGATCGCAGATCGCGGATCGGCCATAAGCAGTGGCGCGGCACTGGGGCAACGAGGTGAAGGAGCAGTCGTACCACTCCCCGCCTCCCCCGTTCGCACCTGAATAAACGTGCATGCAGACGGGATAGCGCGGATCAAAAGTCTGCGCATGCGACGGCGCGGCTGCGAGCACCGCGCCCACCATCACGACCATTCCGAACGAGAAGCGCATAAACAGTGTTCCGGTGCGTTGCATCGCAGATCGCTATTGCTGTTTCTTGTGACGCCGGCGCGGCGGCGGCTGGTCGAAGGCGTAGTAGGGATTGACGTCGCAGCTGGCCGAGCGGCCCGACGCGGTCGCGCGGCACTGCGGCAGCGAGGTGAAAGAGCAGTCGAAATAATCGCCGCCGCCACCGCCGAAGCCGCCGCCGGGCGTGTAAACGTGCATGCACACCGGGTAGCGCGGATCATAGGTCTGGGCGCTGGCATCCGCCGCGACGAACAGCGTGGCAATCGCGGTGAGGGTCAAAATCGACAGGCGCATGGACTTAGTCCTCGAATCGACGGCGTCGTCGGATCTGATGCCGACGGCCTCGTATGGCATAACACCAGGCCGGAGACGACTGTTCCTAGGGACAGATGACGGCAAGGTGAGCGCCGCGGGCTGCGGCGCTAGGCGTCGAGCCCCTGCAGCACCAGCCGGTTCAGCCTCGCCGCAAACGCGGCGGGATCCTCCGGCAGTTCACCGTCCAGGATCTGCGCCTGCTCGAGCAGGAGCAGGCTGAGATCGTCGACCGCCTTCGAGCCGGCTTGCGCCTTGGCGATCGCGCCCACCATCGGATGGCGCAGATTGATCTCCAGGATCGGCTTGGTCTTCATGCCGCGGTTTTGCTGCGACAGGATGCGCTCGAGCTCGCGGCTCGGGCCCTGGCTGTCGGCGACGAGGCAGGAGGCCGAGCTGGTGAGGCGCGTCGAGGCCTTGACGTCGCTGACACGCTCGCCGAGCGCGGCCTTGATCACGGCGATGGTGGCCGCTTCATCCGCCTCGGGCTCGTCCTTCTTTGCCTCGTCCTTGTCATCGACGCGCGGAATCAGGTCGAGATTGAGATCGCCCTGGCTCAGTGACTTCAGCGGCTTTGCGTCGAACTCCGACGGCATCGAGGTCCAGAACGCATCGACGGGATCGGACAGCAGCAGCACCTCGATGCCGCGCGCGGTCGCAGCCTCCAGCCGCGGATTGGATTTCAGTCGCTCGATGCTGTCGCCGACGAGATAATAGATCTCGGTCTGGTTCGGCTTGAAATCGGCGATGACCTGCTTCAGCGACCGCTTCTCGCCCGACGTCGTGGTGAAGCGCGACAGTGCCAGCAGCTTTTCGCGCCGCTCGAAATCCTCGTAAATGCCTTCCTTGAGCACCGCACCGAAGGCGTCCCAGATCCTGGCAAAGTTCTCCGGATCCTTCTCGGCGAGGCTTTCGAGCTCCGACACGACCCGGGTCGCCACCGCTTTCCGGATCTGCGCCAGCTGTGGATTGTTCTGCAGCATCTCGCGGGAGATGTTGAGCGGGAGATCCTCGCTGTCGACGACACCTCGGATGAAGCGCAGATAGCCCGGCAACAGATCAGCATCGTCGGTGATGAAGACACGGCGGACGTAAAGCTTCACCCGGCCCTTGCGGTTCGGCTCGAACAAATCGAACGGCTTGGTCGAGGGCGCGAACAGCAGTACGGCGTAGGAGTAGCGGCCCTCGGCGCGGTAATGCAGCGTCATCGCGGGATCGTCGAAAGCCGAGGCGATCTGCTGATAGGCCTTCTTGTAGTCGTCGGCGGTCAGCTCGGATTTCGAGCGTTGCCACAACGCGCTGGCCGAATTGATCTGGCGCGGCTCGCCCTCTTCCGGCACCAGCTCGATCGGGAACAGGATGTTGTCGGAATAGGCACCGACGATGCGCTCGATCTCAAAGCTCTCGAGATATTTCTTGGCGTCGTCCTTCAGGTGCAGGACGATCTCGGTGCCGCGCGTCACGCGGGCGGCCTCCTCGTCGCCGGCACGGGCGATCTCGAAACCGGAGCCGCCGGAGGACATCCAGGTCCAGACGTCGCTTTCGCCGGCGCGGCGGCTGACCACGACGATCTTGTCGGCGACCATGAAGGCGGAATAGAAGCCGACGCCGAACTGGCCAATCAGGCCGAGGCCGTCCTTGGCCTCCTTCAGCTTCGACACGAACGCCTTGGTGCCGGAGCGGGCGATGGTGCCGAGATGGTCGATCAGCTCCTGCCGCTCCATGCCGATGCCGTTGTCGGCGATCGTGAGCGTCCCGGCCGCCTTGTTCGGGATGATGCGGATCTTGAGCGCGTCGCCCTCGCCGAGCAGCGAAGGACTTGCGATCGCCTCATAGCGCAGCTTGTCGCAGGCGTCCGAGGCATTGGAGACGAGCTCGCGCAGAAAGATATCGGTCTCGGAATAGACGGAGTGCACCATCAGGTGCAGAAGCTCGGAAACCTCGGCCTGGAAGGGCTGCGTATGCACAGCCGTGTCTGACGTCGTCATGCGTTTACCCGGTCAATACGAAGGGGAAGAAACCCGGGATATAACGCGAGCGTAGAGGGGATCAAGTGGACGTGAAGAATCGCCCTCCGGGCGGGAGGACGATCTGTCCAGTGCCTAGGCGGATCAGGTCACGCAGCGGCCGGGCTGGAGCAGCTTTGCGACCTCGGTCAGGGAGCTGACCATCGGCTCGCAGGCGATCGTCGGCCGGTTGCGCACCTTCTTCTGGTTCTGGAGCAGCGCCGGCGGCTTGGCATTGCCGGTTTCGATCACGGCGGGGACCCGCAGCAGCACCGAGGTGTCGGCGAGGTCGTTCAGCCGCATCGAGACGGTGCGGGTTGGAACTGCTGCCTGCTTGATCTCGGCGAGCCGGTCGGCCTTGCCGGTACGATTGACGTTGTGGCCGGGCTTGTCGGCCTTGTCGGCGACCGCCTGCCAGCGGTCCGCCAGATCATGGCCCGAGGCCAGCTGCACGGCACCGAGCGTCGCAGCCACGGCGACGGCACTCAAAAATACCTTATGAATCTGTGACATGGCTGTCGGTCCCTCGCCCCATGGCGATCACGGGAACAACGCCGGGGAAGGATCAGGGGTTCTCAGCGGTTACGATCACTTAACCGTGTGCGACAAATGCGACAACGTGCACAAAATATTCCGCGAGGGGTGGAACGACTTTCGCAGACAGGAGTCGTCTCAACAGCCGGCTATTCCCCCCTGCCCCATAAGCCGGCGACGTAGGGCGCGACTGTGGTGATGCCAGTCGCGCCTTACTTTTTTCTGGGGTTCACTTCCCCGCCAGCCACTCCCGCCCTTCGCCATAGAGCTTCTCGACCTCGGGTCCGATCAGCCCCGGCATGTCGCGCTTGACCTTGTAGCCGATCAGCTCCTGCATGTAGGCGAGGTGGCGATAGCCTTCGGGCAGCCCGGCGAGCGCTGTCTGATCGAGACGGAGCGTCGCGGCGGGATCGACTGGGTCGATCCGATCCTTTTCATAAATCGGCTGGCGGCGGACGATGCCCCATTTTCCCTGCCGCTTTTCCAGGAAATCGTAGAAGCGCCCGGTGCAGACGACGTCGCAAACGACGTCGTGCACCGGGGCACGCTGCGAAATCGTCATCTTGGTCTGCGCGATGGCCCGTTCGCCTGCGAGGTCGATGCTGGTGCCGCCGAGGAAATGCAGGATGCGAACGCCCCTGGCAAATCCCTCCTGGCTGACGCGCATGAAATCCCGCGCCGGCCCCTGAAACCAGGTGGCGGACATCCAGCCCTCTTCGTGCCAGACCGTGGCAAAGCGCTCCCAGTCGCCGGCATCGCGCCACACCGCCCAGTTCTCGACGAGGTCGCGGATGGCGAGGCGATCGAGGAGTTGCTGGTCCATGGGCACATCTCCGGCTGGGATCAATGCAGGAGGTATGAGCGGCGAAGCCGACGCACGTCAAGCACGGCAGGCGAAACGAAAAATCCGGCGTGCCTTGCAGCACGCCGGATCGGATCGTTTGGCCAAATGGCCAGCTCTATTAAGCCGCCGGCGCCTTCGGTGTGCGGTTGCGCGAGTTGCGCTGGAAGAACAGCGCCTGGCTCGCCACCGCCGAGACCATCGCGGGCTGGAACGGTTTTGAGATCAGGAACGCCGGCTCCGGGCGCTCGCCGGTCAGGAAGCGCTCGGGATACGCGGTGATGAACACCACGGGCACCTCGAACGTGCGCAGCAGCTCGTTGACGGCGTCGAGGCCAGACGAGCCGTCGGCGAGCTGGATGTCGGCGAGGATCAGGCCGGGCCGCTTGTTCTTGGCCAGCGCCACCGCATCGGCATGGGTGCGCGCGACGCCGACGACATTGTGGCCGAGATTCTTCACCAGGCTCTCGAGGTCCATGGCGATGAAGGTCTCGTCCTCGATGATCAGCACGTCGGTGGCGATCTCGGCGGCCATCTCGCGTCCGGCGGCATCCGCAAGCCGCCGCGTCTCGGCGACGTCGGTGCCGAGGATGTAGCCGACTTCCTCTTCCGAAAATCCCTCCAGCGAGAGCAGCAGGAAGGCCTGGCGCGGCAACGGCGTGATGTTCGACAGCCGCCGCTCCGGCGGCATCGGCAAGGTCGTCACCTCGGAATCATCGTTGACGGAGACCGAATTCCAGATCTGGGTGAACAGCCGGAACAGGCCCGCGCGCGGCCCATGGCTCTCGTCGAGCACCGAGGGATCCCCCAGCATGGCTTCCAACATGGCTGCGACATAGGCGTCACCGGAGGCCTGGCTGCCCGTCAGGGCGCGTGCGTACCGGCGCAACAACGGCAAGTGTTCAGCAACAAGCTGTGAACGGGACATCCCCACTCCATTCATCTTCGGGCCAACCTTAAGGTCCAGGCAATCCGAGGGGGGCCCGGGTTCCCCTGCTGGGCTGATTACGCCTCAGGCCAAGAAAAGTTCCGTCTGAGCGGGAACTTTTTCTCGAACCTCGAATTGAGCCTATCCAGGGAACGGCTCCCGGTTGAGAAAACCTCTCGATTTTACAGTCACTTAACTCGGGGAAACGTGGAACAGGTCATGAAAGATCTCAAGTCTCAAGCCAGCAGAAGCACGACCCCCGGCAAGGGAGGCCTCACTCCGGAGATTCAATCCCGGATCGGGCACCAGTTGCGCGCCATGTATGATGATGTCGTGCGACAAGGGGTTCCAGATCGGTTCGCAGAGCTGATCAAGAAGCTTGATGCGCCGGGAGCGACACCCCACGTGGGAAATGAGGGCGGATCCAACGACAACAATGGGAGGGATTAATGCCTCTCACGGACTCCCTGCGTAATGACATCCTGGCGGCCGTGCCCAGTCTGCGCGCGTTCGCCATTTCGCTCAGCGGCAATGCGGACCGCGCCGATGATTTGGTCCAGGAGACGCTGCTCCGCGCGCTCGCCAACATCGACTCGTTCCAGCCCGGCTCCAATCTGCCGGCATGGCTGTTCACGATCCTGCGCAACCTTTTCCGCTCCGACTATCGCAAGCGGCGGCGCGAGGTCGAGGACGCCGAAGGCAACTACGCCAAGACGCTGAAGACACAGCCGTCGCAGAACGCGCATCTCGAGTTCGAGGAGTTTCGCACGGCGCTCGACAAGCTTCCACAGGACCAGCGTGAAGCGCTGATTCTGGTCGGCGCCTCCGGCTTCTCCTACGAAGACGCGGCCTCGATCTGCGGCTGCGCGGTCGGCACGATCAAGAGCCGCGTCAACCGCGCGCGGTCGAAGCTCGCCGCGCTGCTTTATGTCGATGGCGCCGAGGACTTTGGCCCGGACGAGACCGTGCGGGCCGTGATCGGCGGCAGCGGCGGCTGACGGCCGGCGTCAACCCGAGCTCAGATGAGATGAAGACGGCCGTTCTCACGGCCGTCTTCGCGTGCGTCCGGCAGCGATAGCGCAGAGCTACGCCGCTTGATCACTCGTCCGCGAAGGTCACGGTCTCGGCCACGCTGGCGCGCGAGGTGCGGTAGCTGTTGACCTTGTGGGCGTCGTCGGCATAGCCGAACGAAATGCCGCAGACGACGCGGCGATCGTCGGGCAGATTGAAGTGGCGGCGGATCAATCCGGAATGCCGCGCGAGCGCCGCCTGCGGAATCGTGCCCAGCCCGAGCGCCTGCGCGGCCAGCATGAAATTGCTGACATAGGCGCCGCAATCGATCGCACCGTAAATGCCGAGCGGCTCGTTGGTGTGAATGATGGCGACATGCGGCGCGCCGAAGAAATTGTAGTTCTCCAGCGCCTGCCTGGCGTAGGCGCTTCTGTCGCCCCTGATGATGCCGAGCGTGTTGTAGAGCTGAAAGCCGCTTTCGCGTCGGCGTTCCAGATAAACACCGACATACTCGCGCGGCGGCGTGAAATCGTAGTCGTCGCCGAGACCGCCCGAGGCTTCCGCGTAGATCGCCTTGCGGAAGCGCTCCTTGGCCTCGCCGCTGGCGATGATCACCTGCCAGGGCTGGCTGTTGCACCAGGACGCAGTGCGCTGCGCGGTGGTCAGCACATGCTCGATGGTCGCGCGGTCAACCTCTTTGGGAAGGAAGGCCCGGACGGAGTAGCGCTCGTTGAGCAGCTCTTCGAGTACGCCGATGCGATCGGTTTGTTTGACGGTAGCGTCCATGGTTCAGCTCGCGCTCTTCTCGTAGGGTGGGCAAAGGCGCATCGCGCCGTGCCCACCGACAGACTTGCTCCGGAGCATCTGCATATGGTGGGCACGCTTCGCTTTGCCCACCCTACGAGATGCAGCGAGAGGTGATATCACCGCCCCTTGGTCGGGATCTTGTTGTACGGCACGTCCTTGTCGACGCGGATGTCGCCGGGCAGTCCCAGCACGCGCTCGGCGATGATGTTGCGCAGGATCTCGTCGGTGCCGCCGGCGATGCGCATCGAGGGCGAGGACAGCAGCATCTGCTGAAACTGGCCCTGCACGGTTTCCTCGTCGCTGCCCGTGAGAACACCGGCCGCGCCTTGCAGGTCCATGGCGTAGGTCGCGATGTCCTGCAGCATCATGCCCGACACCAGCTTGCCGATCGAATTCTCCGGGCCTGGCCGCTCGCCCTTCGACAGCGCCGAGATCGTGCGGTAGCTGGTGTATTTCAGCCCGCTCGACTTCGCCGCCCAGCTCGCGAGCCTGGAACGCACCGCAGGATCGTCGATCGCGAGGCCATCCTCCAGCATCAGATTGGAGCAGAACTCGAACATTTCCGGCACGCCGGTCGCAAGGCGCGAACCGATCGACATGCGCTCGTTCATCAGCGTGGTCAGCGAGACGCTCCAGCCCTCGCCGACAGCCCCTAACCGCTGGCTGTCTGGGATCACGACGTCGGTGAAATAGACCTCGTTGAACTCCTGCATGCCATTGGCCTGCTTGATCGGCCGCACCTCGACGCCGGGGCTCTTCATGTCCAGAAAGAACATGGTGAGACCCTTGTGCTTGGGCACGTTCGGATCGGTCCGCGCGATCAACAGACCATAGTCGGAGTAATGCGCGCCAGAGGTCCAGATCTTCTGGCCGTTGACGACCCAATTGTCGCCTCTCTTCTCCGCGCGGGTGCGCAAGCCGGCGACGTCCGAACCGGCGGACGGTTCGGAGAACAGCTGGCACCAGATCTCCTCGCCCGAAGCCAGCTTCGGCAGATAGCGGCGCTTGGCGTCCTCGCTGCCGAAGGCCATCACGGTCGGGCCGCACATGCCCTCGCCGATCTGGAACGGCTGCGTCAGCTTGCCGTAGACACCCTCTTCCTGCTGCCAGATCACCTTCTCGATCGGCGTCGCGCCACGGCCGCCATATTCCTTCGGCCAGTGCAGGCAGGCCCAATTGCCTTCGAACTTCCTCTTCTGCCAGGCCTTGCCGACATCGACGATGTCTTGCTTGGCAAGGCGAATGCGGCCGAGCGAGGATTTTGACAGCTCGGCATGCAACTCCTTCGGCGCATTGGCGTCGATCCATTGGCGCGCGGAGGCGCGGAAC
Organism: Bradyrhizobium genomosp. III; assembly: GCF_000261705.1. Lineage (NCBI taxonomy): Bacteria > Pseudomonadati > Pseudomonadota > Alphaproteobacteria > Hyphomicrobiales > Nitrobacteraceae > Bradyrhizobium > Bradyrhizobium genomosp. III. The sequence goes on from NZ_AJQF01000425.1 coordinate 9,497, forward strand.
GCGGCTTCCTGCGGGGTGTCGTCGAAATTCATCTTCGAGCTCTCCTCTCTCGTGCCCCGGACGCGGCGCAGCGCGGAGCGGTGCGCTGCAGAGCCGGGGCCCATCGTAGTTTCTGGATCCCGGCTCGCCGGCGCGTTGCGCCGCGTCCGGGACACGCATTCATCTTCCCTTCGTCGGGATCTTGTTGAACGGCACGTCCTTGTCGACCCTGATATCGCCGGGCAGGCCCAGCACCCGCTCGGCGATGATGTTGCGCATGATCTCGTCGGTGCCGCCTTCGACGCGGGTGCCGGGCGCGCGCAGCAGCATCGCCTGGAAACGGCCGGCGAGCTCGCCATCCTCGCCGCTGACGACGCCGCCCGCACCCTGCAGGTCCAACGCGTAGGTCGCAACGTCCTGGATCATCGAGCCCGCCACCAGCTTGCCGATGGAATTTTCCGGCCCCGGCCGTTCGCCTTTCGACAGCGCCGAGATCGCGCGCATGCTGGTGTATTTCAGCCCGCTCGCCTTCACCGCCCAGTTCGCCAGCTTCGAGCGCACCGCGCGATCTTCGATCGCGGGGCCGTCGTCGAGCATCAGGCTGGAGCAGTACTCGAACAGCTCCGGAAATCCGGTCGCGACGGCCGCGCCGATCGCGCTGCGCTCATTCATCAGCGTGGTCAGCGAGACGTTCCAGCCGTCGCCGACCTCGCCGAGGCGCTGATGATCAGGAATCCTGACGTTGGTGAAATAGACCTCGTTGAAGTCGGAAGCGCCGCTCGCCTGCTTGATCGGCCGCACTTCGACACCCGGGCTCTTCATGTCCAGGAAGAACATGGTGAGGCCCTTGTGCTTGGGCACGGTCGGATCGGTGCGCGTGAGCAAGATGCCGTAGTCGGAATAATGCGCGCCCGAGGTCCAGATCTTCTGGCCGTTGATGATCCAGTCGTCGCCGTCCTTTTCCGCGCGCGTGCGCAGGCCGGCGACGTCAGAACCGCCGGCCGGTTCGGAGAACAGCTGGCACCAGATCTTTTCACCGGAGGCCAACGGCGGCAGATAGGTGCGCTTATGCTCCTCGCGCGCGAACGCCATCATGGTCGGCCCGCACATGCCGTGGCCGATGATGAACATGCGGGACAGCAGTCCGAACGGCCCTTCCTCCTGCTGCCAGATCACGCGCTCGATCGGCGATGAGCCGCGACCGCCATACTCTTTCGGCCAGTGCAGACAGGCCCAGCCGGCGTCGGCCTTCTTTTTCTGCCAGGCTTTTGCGACCTCGAGAATGTTGGCGTTTTTCAACTGCGTGCGGCCAAGCGAGGATTTGCGCAGCTCGTCCTCGTATTGCTTGGGCGCATTGGCACCGATCCAGGCGCGCGCGGTGGCGCGGAACTCGGCTTCCTGCGGGGTGTCGTCGAAATTCATGGTCTCATCTCTCGGTTCGTTCCCCGGACGCTGCGCAGCACGAAGTGATGCGCTGCAGAGCCGGGGTCCATTGCGGCCTCTGGGTCCCGGCTCTGCGAAGCGGCATTACATGCCGCATCGCGTCCGGGATACGAGCGGCGGATTACGCCGCGTTCTTCTTGCGCATGCGGTCGATCAACTGGTCTTCCCAATAGGACAGGCTGCCGAGCCCGAGCGCCATGGCGTTGGCGCGGCGGTAGTACATGTGGCAGTCGAACTCCCAGGTGAAGCCCATGCCGCCGTGGACCTGGATGTTGTTCTTGGCGCAGTGCTGGAACGCCTGCGTCGCGCTGATGCGCGCGGCAGCGGCGGCTTCCGGCAATTCAGCCGCGTTGGTCGAAAGTGCCCAGGCACCGTAATAGCTGTTGGAGCGCGCCAGCGTGGCCGAGACATACATGTCGGCAAGCATGTGCTTGACCGCCTGGAACGAGCCGATCTGGCGGCCGAAGGCGATGCGATCGAGTGCGTAGTCGCGGCCCATTTCCAGCGCACGGTCGGAGCCGCCGACCTGCTCGAACGCACAGAGCACCGCGGCGCGGTCGAGCACCTGGGTCAAAATGCTCCATCCTTCGCCGGTAGCGCCGAGCGGCTCGGCCTTAGCGTCCTTGAAGGTGATCTCCGCCTGCCCGCGGGTCGGATCGAGATTGGTGAGGCTCTTCACCTCGACGCCACCGGCCTTGAGATCAACGAGGAACAGCGAGATATCACCGTCGCGCCCGCTCGCTCCTGTGCGCGCCGCGACCACCGCGAAGTCGGCAACCGCACCGTCGGCGACAGGCTTCTTCACGCCGTTCAGGACACCGTTCGCGGCCGTGAGCTTGACGCTATTCGGCGACGGATTGCCCTTGCCCTCGAACAGCGCCAGCGTGCCGATCGCCTCGCCCGAGGCGATCGCCGGCAGCCATTTCTTCTTTTGCGCCTCGCTGCCTGCGATCAGCAGCGCTTCGGCGGCGAGATACACGGTTGACGAGAACGGCACCGGCGCGTTCGCGCGGCCCATCTCCTCGGCGATCACGCAGAGCTCGAGATGGCCGGCGCCCGCGCCACCGAATTCCTCGGGGATCGCGACGCCGAGGAAACCCATCTCGGCGAGGCCCTTCCAGAGTTCCTTGTCGTAAGGCGCCTTGCCGTCGAGCACCACACGCACCGCCTTCGGCGAGCATTTTTCGGTGAGGAATTTGCGCGCCTGATCGCGGAGCTGCTTCTGGTCGTCGGAGAAATCGAAGTTCATGGCGGGCTACCTCTTATTCGTTGTCATTGAGACCGTCATTCCCGGGCGCGACGAAGTCGCGAGCTATGATGCGCAATTGCACATCTGAGAATCCATAACCACGAGCCGGGGTTATGGATTCCGGGCCTGGCCCTTCGGGCCATCCCGGAATGACGAGGTGAGCGAGTGTCGTCTTCATTTCAGCACGATCACATCCTGATCAGGCTTGTCGGCATAGAGCCGCTCGACCAGTGCCGCGCGGCGTTCGAGGCCGGCGCGCTGGTTGATGTAGCCCTTGTCGGTGAGTTCGTTGCCGTCGATCGAGGGCGGCTCGACCATCAGCATGGCGCGCGCGATGATGCGGCTGCTGGCACCTTCGCACTCCCTGTTGTGCGTCTCCAGCCCGCGCTTGAAGCAGGCGACGATCTCGGGGTGCTTCACTGCGTCCTCGAAGCTCAGCTCGGGATTGCCGACGAGTTGCCGGCAGGCGTGCAAATTGGGCCAGGCGAGCAGGCCGATGAACGGGCGGTCCTGCCCCGCGACCAGCGCGTCGTGCACGACAGGCGTGGCCGCCGCGATCGCATCGGTCCGCAGCGAGCCGACATGCACGAAGGTGCCGGTGGTGAGCTTGAAGTCTTCGACCACGCGGCCTGCAAAGATGATGCCCTTCACCGGATCGGCATCGTCGACGAAGATCCCGGCATCGCCGATGCAGTAAAAGCCTTCCTCGTCGAACATCTTCTTTGTCAGCTCAGACTGGCCGAAATAGCCCGGCGTAACGTTGACGCCGCGCAGCCGCAATTCGTATTTCGAGCCGCACGGCACCATCTTCAACTCGACGCCGGGGAATGGCAGGCCGATCAGGCCGACGCGCTCGGTGTCCCAATAGGTGCCGGTCGAGGTCGGCGCGGTCTCGGTCGAGCCCCAGCCGGTGTAGAACACGATGCGTTCGCCGGTGGTCTTGACGGCGAGAGCCTGCATGCGATCGTAGAGATCATCAGGCAGCCGCGCGCCGCCATAGGCCATGATCGACAGGTTCTTGAAGAACGAGCGGCAGAGCGCATCATCCTTTTCCATGGCGGCCGCGAGCGCCGCGTAACCGGCCGGTACATTGGCGTAGTAGGTCGGCGAGATCTCGCGCAGGTTTCGCAGCGTCTCCTCGAACTGGTCCGGCATCGGCCGGCCATCGTCGATATAGAGCGTGCCGCCATCGACCAGGATCGGGTGGAACGCCGCGTTGCCGCCCATGGTGTGATTCCAGGGCATCCAGTCCAGCATGGTCGCAACAGGACCATCAGGCGAGCGCGGCCGCACCTGCATCATCATCGCCGCATTGGCGCACATCATCTTCTGCGTGTTGATGACGGCCTTGGGCATGCCGGTCGAGCCTGACGTGAACAGCAGCTTGCCGACGGTGTCGGGCGTGATCTTGGCGATCGACTCCTCGACGTCCTTGGTCACCGGAGTTGCCGCGAGCTCAGCAAAGCTGACGCTCTTGATGCCCTCACATGGCCGCGCGACGTGAACCACGGTGACGCCGGTGAGATCGATCGCCTTCAGTGCCTTCTCGAAGGTCGGGCCGTCCTGCACCATCACCACGGCCGGCTTGATCAGGTCGAACAGATACTTCAGCTTGACGTGATCGTGGCTCATCAAGGAATAGGCCGGCGACACCGGCGCCGCTGGCGAACGCGCCTGCATCGCGGCCTGCGTCATCAGCGCATGCTCGATCGAATTGCCGGAGAGGATCGCAACGGGCCGACCATCGAGTCCCAGGTTGAGCAGCCCTTGCGTCAGCGCATCCACGGTGCGCTTGGCTTCGCCATAGGACACCTTGCGCCATTCGCGGTTCGGACCGCCGCGCTGCGCCAGCCAGATGCGCTCGGGCGCTTCCTTCGCCCATTTCGCCAGCGATGCCGGAATGTGCTTCTCGTAAGCTTGCAGCGGAATGCGCGACTTCAGCACCACTGTGCCGTCGCTGCGGCGCTCGACGTCGATGTCGCGCGCGAGCCATTCGATCTTGCGAAAGGCGGGCTTCGTCATCACAGCCGCCGCGCTTCCACTCATTTTGCGTCTCCCGGAATTATCGTCCTTTGCGGATCGTTCTCGTTCAGCGCTTGATATAGACAGGCTTTCGCTTCTCAAGGAAGGCCCTGATGCCTTCCGAGAATTCCTCGGAACGGCTGCACAGGACCTGGTTGCGATCTTCCATAGCGATAACTGCTTCCAGCGATCCCGCATCGACGCTCATGTTGAGGCATTCCTTGGAGAGACGCAGGCCCACGGGCGACGCCGTCATCATCGCCTCGACATAGGGTTCGGCCGCCGCATCGAGCTTGTCTTCCTCGACGACCTCCGAGACCAGCCCGACCGCCAGCGCGCGCTCGGCGCCGATGAACCGGCCGGTGAGGATCAGCTCCGACGCCACGGACACGCCGACGAGGCGCGGCAAGAAATAGCTGGTGCCGATGTCGCAGCCGCCCAGGCCGAGCTTGATGAAGGCGCAGTTCATCCGCGCCGATTTCGTCGCGATGCGGATGTCGGAGGCAAGCGCCAGCGCAAAGCCGCCGCCGGCCGCCGCGCCTTGCACGAGAGAGATGATTGGCTGCGGACAGCGCCGCATCAGCATCACGATGTCGGCGATGCGGCGCTGCGAATCCAGCGACTCCGTGACGCCAGGCGGCTCCTGTTGCCCGGCCCGGCGGGCCACGGCCGCCTTGAGATCGAGGCCCGCGCAAAAGTTCTTGCCGGCCCCCTTCAGCACCACGACACGCGTGTCGCGGTTGCGCTGGAGGCCCTGGAAATAAACGTTGAGCGCATCGATCAGCGCGGGATCGAGCGCGTTGAGACTGTCAGGACGATTGAGCGTCACCCGGTCGACGCCGTCATCATGCTCGATCAGCAGCGGTTGGGACATGGGGCGCTCCTCCTCACTGTCGTCCCGGCCAAGCGAAGCGCGAGCCGGGACCCATAACCACAGGCGTTTGTTGTTTGCGCACCGCGTCTGCCAGCGTGCCCGCCACAGACGCCGCGGAGTATGGGTCCCGGCTTTCGCCGGGACGACAGCGGAGTTTGCAGCTACCTCGGCGCCATGCGGATGGCACCGTCGAGACGGATGGTCTCGCCGTTCAGCATCGGGTTCTCGACGATATGCGCCGCGAGCGAGCCGTATTCCTTGGCGTCGCCAAGGCGCGAGGGATGCGGCACCTGCGCGCCCAGGCTCTTGCGGGCCTCCTCGTTCAGCCCCATCAGCAGCGGCGTGAAGAACAGGCCGGGCGCGATGGTGTTGACTCGGATCTTCTGGCTGGCGAGATCGCGCGCGGCCGGCAAAGTCAAACCGACGACGCCGCCCTTCGAGGCCGAATAGGCGATCTGGCCGATCTGTCCTTCGTAAGCGGCAACCGAGGCCGTATTGATGATGACGCCGCGCTCTTCACCGACTGGCTCGATCGTGACGAGGCGCTCGGCGAACAGCCGCAGGCAGTTGAAGGTGCCGATCAGATTGACGTTGATGATGCGCGCGAACTTCTCCAGGGGATAGACGCCGTCACGGCCGACGATGCGCTGCGAGCCGCCGATGCCGGCGCAGTTCATCAGCACCCGCGCAACGCCATGCGCGGCTTCCGCCTTGGCGATCGCGGCCTTGATCTGCTCTTCGCTGGTGACGTCGGCATGGAGCGCCACGCCCTTCACCTCGGCCGCGACCTTCTCGGCATTCTCCTTGTTCTGGTCGATCACGCCGATCCTGGCGCCCTTGGCCGCCATGGCGCGGGCGGTCGCCTCGCCGAGGCCCGAACCACCGCCGGTGATGAGAACGGCTACGTCTTTCAATTCCATGACAGGCTACCTTTCCTTGGACGTTTCTTCTCTAGACTTGAGAGTTGCGGCCGGATCATCCGGCCGCGGCAGCTTCCCCGGCTTGCGTGAGGATGCCGCCGCAGATCAGCGTTTCCATGTGCTTGATATATTGCCGGCAGACGTCGTCGGTGACCGGGCCGACGCCGGTCGCGCGGGACATCGCGTGCCGGCCAAAGAACAGATGATCGCAGGCGCCGATCAGGCTGGTGTAGAACAGCACGGGATCGGTGGCGCGAAATTCGCCCTGGCTGACGCCCTCGGCGAGCAGGCGGCGGTGAAAGTCGAGCAGCGGCGCCACGAAGAATTTTGAAACTTCGTCCGCGGAGCCGGCGACGCTCTCGTGCAGGAGATAGTGGATCAGCCGGTTCATATAGGGGAACCGGTGATAGGCGCGGATGATGCCGCCGATATGCAGCTTGAGCTTCGCCGTCGCCGTGATCGGCTGCGCCAGCAGATATTCGAGATTGGACATCTCGGTCGCGGCGTCCCGCGCGAGCAGTGCCAGCAGCAGGCCGTCCTTGTTGCCGAAGTGATATTTGACCAGCGCGGCGTTGGCGCCCGACTTCTGGGCGATGTCGCTGAGCGAGATCTCGATCGAGGAGCGTTCGATCATCAACTCGCTCGCGGCCACGAGCAATTTCTCTGCCGTGGAATTTTTTCCGCTGGGGAGCCTGTTCGGTACGCTGGTAGCCACGGAGATCCCTGAATGCACCTCGAGAGGCACGCAGATAAGCCCAAGCAGCGCCTCATCACAAGAATTAATTGATCGATTGACTAAATCATCTTGCGTCCCTTAAATCCGCCCCGACAACCGACCCAATCAAGAATTCAGGGAGAAACCGACATGGCCGAGGCTTACATCGTCGCCGCTGCGCGTACCGCGGGCGGGCGCAAGGGGGGCCGTCTCGCTGGCTGGCATCCGGCCGATCTCGCGGCAAAAGTGCTGAACGAGCTGGTCGACCGCACCAAGGTCGATCCTGCGCTAGTCGAGGACGTGATCATGGGCTGCGTCATGCAGGTCGGCGAACAGTCCAACAATGTCGCGCGCAACGCGATCATGGCCTCGAAGCTGCCGGAGAGCGTGCCCGGCACCTCGATCGACCGCCAGTGCGGCTCCTCGCAGCAGGCACTGCACTTCGCCGCGCAAGCGGTGATGTCCGGCACCATGGACGTCGTGATCGCTGCCGGCGTGGAATCGATGACGCGCGTGCCGATGGGCCTGTCCTCGCAGCTTCCCGCCAAGAATGGCTTTGGCAATTACAAGAGCCCGGGCATCGAGCAGCGCTATCCCAACATCGTGTTCAGCCAGTTCACCGGCGCGGAGATGATGGCCGAGAAGTACGGCCTGTCGAAGGATGATCTGGACGAATATTCCTATAACAGCCATCAGCGCGCGATCGCGGCAACGCAAGCCGGCCACTTCAAGAAGGAGATCGTGCCGCTCGAGATCACCCGCGCCGACGGCAGCAAGGACACCCACCACATCGACGAGGGCATCCGCTTCGATGCCACCCTCGACGGCATCAAGGGCGTCAAGCTGATCGCCGAGAACGGCAAGCTGACCGCGGCCAGCGCCAGCCAGATCTGCGACGGCGCCTCCGGCGTGATGGTCGTCAACGAGCGCGGCCTCAAGCAGCTCGGCGTGAAGCCGCTGGCTCGCATCCATCATATGACCATGACTGGCGGCGATCCCGTCATCATGCTCGATGCCCCCCTGCACGCCACCAAGAAGGCGCTGGAAAAGGCCGGCATGAAGATCGGCGACATCGACCTGTTCGAGGTCAACGAGGCCTTCGCCTCGGTGCCCACGGGCTGGCTCAAGACGACCGGCGCCGATCCTGACAGGCTCAACGTCAACGGCGGCGCCATCGCGCTCGGCCATCCGCTCGGCGGCTCCGGCACCAAGCTGATGACAACGCTGGTCCACGCCCTGCACCAGCGCGGCAAGCGCTACGGCCTGCAGACCATGTGCGAAGGCGGCGGCATGGCCAACGTGACGATCGTGGAGCGCCTGTAAGCTACTGCCGCCACACTAACGGTGTCGTCCCGGCGAAAGCCGGGACCCATACCGCGAAATCTATCGATAGTGGTTGGTCGCAGTACCGAACGACGATCCTCTGCCAAACGACGCCCTGTGGTTATGGGTCCCGGCTTTCGCCGGGACGACATCTCGTGTGCCTTTGGGACCTGCGCTCATGACTCACCCCTCCATCCACGCCCGCACCACGCCCGACAAGATCGCCTACCGGATGGCCGGCACCGGCAAGGCGATCACCTATCGCGAGCTCGACGAGCTTTCGAACCAGGGCGCCCATCTGTTCCGCTCGCTCGGCCTCACGGCCGGCGACCACATCGCGCTGCTGATGGAGAACCGCCTCGCCTTCATGGAGCTGTGCTGGGCCGCGCAGCGGAGCGGGCTCTATTACACCGCGATCAGCCGCTATCTGAAGCAGGACGAGATCGACTACATCATCGCTGATTGCGGCGCCAAGGTCGTGATCACCACGCCGAAATGCGCCGACCAGATCAAAGGCCTGATCAAGGGCACCCCCGGCGAGCCGGTCTTCTACATGATGGACGAGCCACAGCCCGGCTTTCGCTCCTACGACAAGGAGGCCGCGGCGCAGCCGACCACGCCTGTTACGGATGAGGTCGCCGGCTACGACATGCTGTATTCGTCCGGCACCACCGGCCGGCCCAAAGGCATCAAGAAGGCGTTCGAAGGCAACAGGATCGACGTGCCGAACGCCTTCCTGCGCGTGCTCTGCGCCGACATGTGCGGCATGAACGCAGAGAGCACCTATCTCTCGCCTGCGCCGCTCTATCACGCGGCTCCCTTGCGCTTCAACATGATGGCGGTCGTGCTCGGCGGCACCTCCATCATCATGGAGCATTTCGACGCCGAGGAATTCCTCAAGCTCGTCGAGAAATACAAGGTCACCCAATCACAGCTGGTGCCGACCATGTTCGTGCGCATGCTGAAGCTGCCGGACGAGGTTCGCAACCGATACAACGTCTCCACGCTCAAGGGCGCGATCCACGCCGCCGCTCCCTGCCCGATCGACGTCAAGGCGAAGATGATCGAATGGTGGGGGCCGATCCTGATCGAGTATTACGCGGGCTCGGAAGGCAACGGCGTCACCGTCTGCAATTCGCAACAATGGCTGGAGCATCGCGGCAGCGTCGGCCGCGCCGTGGTCGGCAAGATCAAGATTCTGGACGAGAACGACGAGGAGCAACCGCTCGGCGAGATCGGCACGGTCTATTTCGCCGACGCGCCCGCGTTCACCTATCACAACGACCCCGAGAAGACGAAGAAGGCCTACAACGCGAAAGGATGGTCGACGCTCGGCGATGTCGGCTATCTCGACAAGGAGGGCTTCCTCTATCTGACCGACCGCAAGTCCTACATGATCATCTCGGGCGGCGTGAACATCTACCCGCAGGAGACCGAGGACGTGCTGATCACCCACCCCGACGTCGCCGACGTTGCGGTGTTCGGCGTGCCTAACGAGGAGATGGGTGAAGAGGTGAAGGCGGTGGTGCAGCCGCACGACATGAGCCGCGCCGGCAAGGCGCTCGAGGCCGATTTGATCGCCTATTGCAAGGGCCGCCTCTCCGCCATCAAGTGCCCGCGTTCGATCGATTTCGAAGCGGAGCTGCCGCGCACGCCGACGGGCAAGCTGGTGAAGCGGCATTTGCGCGATAAATATTGGCCGAAGACCGCGACGAAGATTTAGCACTCGGTTCGTAGGGTGGGTTAGCGAAGCATAACCCACCTCTTCTGCTTCTGCGGAGACAAAGGTGGTGGGTTACGCCTTCGGCTAACCCACCCTACGCTGCCGTAGTCTCAATCAAACAAACTCGGCGTGTGGTTCACCAGCGCGCCTTCGATCTCGAGCATCTTCAGCTTCGTCACCACGCCGCCATTGGCCGAGAAGCCGCCGGGCTTGTTGCCGGCAGCCAGCACGCGATGGCAGGGCACGACGATCGGGCACGGATTGTGGCCGAGCGCCTGGCCGACGTCGCGCGACAGCTGGACGCCGCCGAGCTGCTTGGCGATGTCGCCATAGGTGAGGGTCTTGCCGGGCGGGATGGCACGGGCGATCGCATAGACGCCGAGGTTGAACTCGGGCACCCCGTCGAGATCGAGCTCGATATCGGTGAGGTCATCCGGCTCGCCCGCGAGCAGTTTTGTCATGCGGTCGATCGCCTGCCGCACCTCAGGGGTCGGCTCGGCCTCAACGGCATCGGCGTGCCGCTGGCTGATGCGGGTGCGGACCTTCCCTTCGCCGCCCATCGGCAATTGCGTGCCGTTGATGCCGCGCGGGCCCCAGGCGATGGCGCAGAGGCCGATCCTGGTGTCGAACAGGGCGAAATGCTGGTCGGTCATGGCTTGGTTCCTGGCTTGCGTTGCCTCGCATGCCCCCAATGTGATCTCGGGCCAAATCTAGGCTTGGAAATAGTTGCGATCCACCCGGTTTCCGGGAATCTTGCACAGGAGTTCCAACCCCTTCGCGAGCTAAGAATGCAGAGCCTCCACGTCAACGGATACGACATGCCCTATCTCGATGTGGGCGAGGACAGCGGCCGGCCGCCGCTGGTCTGCGTGCACGGCTCGCTCAACGACTTCCGGGCCTGGGGCTGCGTGCTCGGCCCACTGACCCAGCGGCATCGGGTGATCGCTGTGAGCCTGCGGCACTTCTTCCCGGCGCGATGGGACGGCATCGGCGACACCTACTCGATCGCCCAGCATGTCGACGACGTCATCGCCTTCATCGAGAAGCTCGATCTCGGCCCAGTCGACCTGATGGGCCATTCCCGCGGCGGACACATCTGTTTCCGCGTGGCGCAGCGGCGGCCAGATCTTTTGCGGCGGCTGATCCTGGCCGAGCCCGGCGGCGAACTCGATGCGAGCCTCGACCCCGATTATGCCGGCGGGCCCTCGCCGCTCCTGGCGCGCTTCGTGGCCTCGGCCGAGAAGATCGCCGCCGGCGATGTCGACGGCGGCCTCGCCGTGTTCGTGGACACGCTGGAAGGCGCCGGCACCTGGCCGCGGCTGCCGGCGATGGTGAAGCAGAATTTGCGCGATAATGCCTATACGCTGATCGGGCAGGTCCGTGACAACCGCCCGCCGTTCTCGAAGGCGGATGCGGAGCAGATCAAGATGCCAACGCTGTTCATCCTGGGGGCGCGGACCAAGGGCCTGCTGCCGAAGGTGCTGCATGCGCTCGCCGCGCATGTGCCCTATTCCAAGACGGCGATCATCCCGAACGCGACGCATCCGATGTTCGAGCAGGCGCCGCAAAAATACTCCGAAGTGGTCCTGGATTTTCTGGCGAGCTGACCATGCAGACATTCCACGTCAACGGTTACGACATGGCTTATCTCGAAGTCGGAGATGGCCATCCGCTGGTCTGCGTGCACGGCACGCTCGGCGACTTCCGCACCTGGTATTCGGTGCTCGGCCCGCTGTCGAAGACGCATCGGGTGATCTCGGTCAGCCTGCGGCATTTCTTCCCCGAGCATTGGGACGCCGTCGGCGACGATTACAAGATGGCGCAGCATGTCGCCGATATGATCGCCTTCATCGAGCAAGTGAGGCCCGGCCCCGTCGACCTGATGGGTCATTCGCGCGGCGGACATATCGCGTTTCGCGTGGCGCAGGCGCGGCCTGATCTGGTGCGAAAGCTGGTGCTGGCCGAGCCGGGCGGCGATCTCGACGCATCGCTGCCGGTGCCGGAAGGCACGCCCGCGCATCCGCCGCTGGCCGCGCGCACCGCGCGATCGGTCGAGATGATCCGCGCCGGCGATATCGAGGCCGCGCTGCAGAATTTCTACGAGGGCATCGAGGGTGACGGCTCGTGGCGGCGCGTGCCGGCAGCGGCAAAGCAGCAGCTGCGCGACAACGCGCTGACGTTCCTCGGCCAGATCAACGAGCAGCGCAGGCCCTACACGATCAGCGATGCGCAGGCGATCCGGACGCCGACGCTGCTGATCGGTGGCGGGGCGACAACGGGAAGCCTCTCGGTGATGTGGCGCGTGCTTGCCGAGCATATCGCAGGTGCCCGGACGGCGGTGATTCCGAACGCCGGCCACTGGATGTTCGAGCAGGCCCCGCTGGAGTTCGGCGAAGTGGTGAGCAGGTTCCTGGCGGAATAGGAGCTCTCCCCGCAAGCGGGGAGAGGCAAGAGAGACCTCACACCTTCCAAACGCCGACCGGCATCTTGATCGTCGCGTTCAGCCGGTTCCAGACGTTGATAGTGGCAATCGAGAGGACCAGCGTTGCGAGCTCGCGCTCGTCGAAATGCTTGTCGGCCTCGTTCCAGATTGCGTCGGGCACCGGATCCTCGCGATCGGCGAGACGCGTGACGGCCTCGGTCAGCGCCAGCGCGGCGCGCTCGGCGTCGGTGAAATAGGGCGCATCGCGCCAGGCGGACACGGCGAACAGGCGCTCGTCGGTCTCGCCCAGCTTGCGGGCGATCTTGGGATGCATGTCGACACAGACGCTGCAACCGTTGATCTGGCTGGCGCGCAGGTGCACCAGTTCCAGGAGCTTTTCCGGCAGACCCTGCTTGGTCAGATTACCGAGGGACTGCAGGACATTCATGGCCTCGGGGAGGACCATGACAGGGTGATTCATGCGGGCGTGCATCTTTTTCGTCTCCATCGCTCGAATTGCGAAGGTTCCGGTCACATCGGCCGGATTGGCTTCGTCATGGGCATGACGGATCGCGACGAGGGAATGTGACCGATGACCGAAAAAAACTTCGAAGACAATTTACTCAGCCACCAGTTCGAGGCCAGCAGGGACCATCTGCGCGCGGTCGCCTACCGGATGCTGGGCTCCGGCGCAGAGGTCGACGATGCCGTGCAGGAGGCCTGGCTCCGGGTCAGCCGCTACGACATGTCCGATGTCGCGAATTTGCGCGGCTGGCTGACGACCGTGGTCGCGCGCATCTGCCTCGACATGCTGCGCGCGCGGAAGTCGCGCAAGGAAGAGCCGATGGGCCCGCATGTGCCGGAGCCGGTCGACGAAACGCGGGAGCGCGAAGCGGAGATGGCCGATTCCGTCGGCGCGGCGCTGCTCGTCGTGCTCGAGACTTTGCAGCCGGCGGAGCGGCTCGCCTTCGTGCTGCACGACATGTTCGCAGTGCCCTTCGAGGAGATCGCGCCGATCGTCGGCCGCTCGGTCGACGCGTCGCGACAGCTTGCAAGCCGGGCGCGGCGGCGCGTGCAGGGGGCACCGGTGCCCGAGACCGACCTGTCGCGCCAGCGCGGAATCGTCGATGCTTTCCTCAAGGCATCGCGCGAGGGCAATTTCGAGGGGCTGCTCGCCGTGCTCGATCCCGACGTCGTATTCCGCGCCGATATGGCCGCGGTGCGGCTCGGCTCGCTGCCGGAGATCCGCGGCGCGGACGCGGTCGCGCAGCTCTACAAGGGCCGCGCCCAGGCCGCGCGGACGGCGCTGGTCGACGGCGAGATCGGCGTTGCCGTCATTCTCGGCGGACAGCTGCGCATCGCGCTGCGTGTGACGTTCAACGGCGAACGTATCGCCGGGATCGAGGCGCTGGCCGATGCGGAAGGGATTGCCGCGCTGGAGGTGGAGGTGCTGGAGGGCTGAGGCGGGCGCCTTTTTGCGAAAACAACCCCATGCACAGTAGACGGGCACAGTAATATCAATGACTTAGTGGAGCAGCACGGGGCGCCATGGCGTGGGCGCGGAGCCCGTCTTGACGCCCTTCCCCTCCCGCGATACCGTCGAATACGGAATTCCGTATTCCCTCGTAGGAGCCGCCGGCGTGATCCCTCTCGACCCGCTCCCGAACCTGATCGACCAGGTCTATGCCCGGATCCTGGAGGCGATCTCCGACCGCACGCTTCAGCCCGGCCAGCGCATCCGGCAGAACGAGCTCGCCGACAGGCTCGGCGTGTCGCGCCAGCCTGTCTCGCATGCGCTGCACCTGCTGCACCGCCAGGGTCTGGTCGCCGAGAGCGGCAAGCGCGGCTTTGAGGTCACCCAGCTCGATCCCGCGCGCATCCGCCAACTCTACGAGGTGCGCGGCGCGATCGACGCGCTGGCCGCGCGGCTTGCGGCGAAGCGCGCCGCCAGCGACGCGGCAGGACGCGCACGGCTGGAGGCTGCGTTCGCCGCGGGGCGCGGCATCGACCGCAACACGACACTCACTGAACTGATCGTGCTCGACGTGGATTTTCACCGCGCGATCTATCAGCTCGCCGGGAATCCCGTGATCGAGGAGACCATTGCGCCGCAATGGCCACACATGCGCCGCTCGATGGCGACGGTGCTGTCGGAGCTCGACTACCGCGGCAGCGCCTGGGCCGAACATGCCGATATCGCCGGACACATTCTCGCGGGCGACGTTAAGGCGGCCGAAGCCGCCGCGCTGGCGCACGCGCAGACGGCGGGACGGATGACTGAGGAGAGATTGAGGGCGACGGAGGAAGCGGCGGCGTAGCGACAAACGCCGTCATTCCGGGCGGGCGACAGCGCGACCCGGAATCCATCGGGCCTCAGAAACTGCGGAGAAATGGATTCCGGGCTCGCGACTTCGTCCCGCCCCGGAATGACAAAAACAAACAAAACAGGAGGAAACGGCCCATGAAACTGTCTCAGGAGCAATTGGAGTTCTTCCACCGCGAGGGCTGGCTGTTCCTGCCCGAGCTGTTCAGCCAGGAAGAGGTCGATCTGCTGGCGCGCGAGGCGGTCGGCATTTACGACGCAAACCGTCCCGAAGTCTGGCGCGAGAAGAGCGGCGCGCCGCGCACGGCTTTTGCCGCGCATCTCTACAATGAGGCGTTCGGCCTCCTCGGCGCGCATCCGCGCATGATCGATCCGGTCGAGCAGCTGTTCGGCGAGCCCGTCTACATGCACCAGTTCAAGATCAACGCGAAATCGGCCTTCACCGGCGATGTCTGGCAATGGCACCAGGATTACGGCACCTGGAAGCGCGACGACGGCATGCCGGAGCCGCGGGCCATGAACATTGCGATCTTCCTCGACGAGGTGATGCCGATCAACGGTCCCCTGATGCTGGTGCCGCGCAGCCAGAATGCCGGCGATCTCCAGGCCTCGCATGATCTCGCCACCACCTCCTATCCGCTGTGGACGCTGGACGAGGCGACGGTGACGCGGCTGGTGAAGGAGGGCGGCATCGTGGCGCCGACCGGCAAGCCGGGGGGCATGCTGATGTTCCACGGCAATCTCGTGCACGGCTCGGCCGGCAACATCACGCCCTTCCCGCGCAAGATCGTGTACCTGACGCTGAACGCCGTCTCGAACTACATCCGCAATCCCACGCGGCCGGACTACATCGCGCATCGCGACTTCGCCCCGATCAAGACGGTGGACGACGACGCGCTGCTGCGGCTTGCCCGTGCACCAAGGCAAGCGGCGGAGTAGACTGTCATTCCGGGGCGACGCGTAGCGTCGAGCCCGGAATCCATAGCCATCATCGGGAGTATGGATTCCGGGCTCGCGACTTCGTCGCGCCCCGGAATGACGACGTTGATAGTTCGCGTGGTCCCCCGATCACAACTGCAATCCTGGACATTTCCCATGAACCTCTTCCGCCTCCTCCAGGCTCGCGCGTCCGCCGGCAGGCCCGTTCGTGTCGCGCTGATCGGTGCGGGCAAGTTCGGCTCGATGTTTCTGGCGCAGGTGCCCCACACGCCGGGGCTCGAAGTGCCCATCATCGTCGACATCGACCGCGACCGCGCACGCGAGGCCTGCCGCACGGTCGGCTGGAGCTCTGAGCGGATCGCCGCAACGGTCTTCACCGATGACGGCGCGCGCGCCATTGCCGGCGGCGCGATGGACGTGGTGGTGGAGGCGACCGGAAATCCCGCCGTCGGGATCAGGCATGCGCGCGCCGCGATCGCGGCGGGCAAGCATATCGTGATGGTGAATGTCGAGGCCGATGTGCTGGCAGGTCCGCTGCTCGCCGAGGAAGCGCGCAAGGCGGGCGTGGTCTATTCGCTCGCCTATGGCGACCAGCCCGCATTGACCGCGGAGATGGTCGACTGGGCCCGCGCCACAGGTTTCCGCGTGGTCGCCGCCGGCAAGGGGACAAAATACCTGCCGGCCTATCACGACGTGACGCCTGACGGCGTCTGGCACCATTACGGCCTCACCGCGGGCGAGGCACAATCGGCCGGCATGAATCCGCAGATGTTCAACTCCTTCCTCGACGGCACCAAATCGGCGATCGAGATGGCTGCGATCGCCAATGCCTGCGCCCTCGACGTGCCCGCGGATGGCCTGCTGTTTCCGCCCTGCGGCGTCGACGACCTCCCGCACATCATGCGGCCGCGCTCGCGCGGCGGCGTGCTGGATCGGGCGGGTCTGGTGGAGGTCGTGTCCTCGCTCGAGCGCGACGGACGGCCGGTGTTTCGCGACCTGCGCTGGGGCGTCTATGTCGTGCTGGAGGCGCCGAACGACTACGCCGCCGACTGCTTCAGGCAATACGGCCTCAAGACCGACGCCAGCGGACGCTATGCTGCGATGTACAAGCCCTATCATCTGATCGGGCTCGAGCTGAATATCTCGGTGCTGTCGGCCGCGCTGCGCGGCGAGCCAACCGGTCAGGCCAGCGGCTTCCGGGGCGACGTCGCAGCGGTCGCCAAGCGCAATCTGCGCGCGGGCGAGATGCTGGACGGCGAAGGGGGCTACACGGTGTGGGGCAAGCTGGTACCGGCGGCAGCAAGCCTGAAGGCCGGCGCCTTGCCGATCGGACTTGCGCATCGCCTGAAGCTGAAACACGACGTCGCACACGGCGCGGTGGTGCACTGGAGTGACGTCGAGTTCGACGCGGGCAATGAGACGGTGAAGGTTCGAAAGGCCATGGAAGCCGCGTTCGCAGCGCAGCATTGAACGGCAGCGACGATAGCGCAACCAAAGTGCGCTTGATTTGCGCTCCCCCTTTGGTCATCCTGACCGCGATCCGGGACATCCAAATCTCGGACGCCAAGAAACGTCGGCCAGCGGCGAAGATAAAGCGACGCAAGATCGCGATCCCTCGTCGAGGACACGACATCACAGGAAGAGGGGAGACGCATGGAACGTCGTAAGTTTCTGACGGCAGGCGGGCTGGGCCTGGCCGCGAGTGCAGTTGCCGCGCCGGCCGTTGCACAATCGATGCCCGAGGTGAAATGGCGGCTGGCGGCGAGCTGGCCAAAATCACTCGATACGCTCTATGGCGGCTGCGAATATTTCTGCAAACGCGTCGCTGAGATCACCGACAACCGCTTCCAGATCCAGCCCTTTGCCGCCGGCGAAATCGTGCCGGGCCTGCAAGTGCTCGACGCCGTCTCGAACGGCACCGTCGAGATCGGCAACACTGCGCTCTATTACTATTGGGGCAAGAACCCGGCATTCACCTTCGGCACGTCGCTGCCGTTTGGTCTCAACACCCGCCAGCACATCTCCTGGCTGTTGTGGAATGGCGGTCAGGAGATGCTCAACGATCTGCTGAAGGAGCATAATGCGATCGGCGTTCCGACAGGCTCGACCGGTGCCCAGATGGGCGGCTGGTTCCGCAAGGAGATCAAGACCGTCGACGATCTCAAGGGCCTGAAATTCCGCGTCGGCGGGTTCGCCGGCACCATCATCTCGAAGCTCGGCGGCGTGCCGCAGCAGATCGCGGCCGGCGACATCTATCCGGCGCTGGAGAAGGGCACGATCGACGCGGCCGAGTGGGTGGGCCCGTATGACGATGAGAAGCTCGGCTTCGTGAAGGTCGCGAAGTACTACTACTATCCGGGCTGGTGGGAAGGCACCGGCCAGGGCCACAACATCATGAATCTCGAGAAGTGGAATGCGCTGCCGAAACATTATCAGGCGGCGATTTCGGCGGCCTCGCTCGATACCTTCACCTGGGTGACCGGCAAGTACGACTCGGTCAATCCGCCCGCGCTCAAGCGGCTGCTCGCCGCCGGCGCGATCCTCAAGCCATTCCCCCAGGAGGTGCTCGAGGCCTGCTATGGCGCGGCGGGCGAGATCTACGCCGATCTCGCCAAGAGCAATCCGCATTTCGGCAAGATGTATGCGAGCCTGACCGCCTACCGGGCCGACTCGCTGGCCTGGATGCAGGTCGCCGAGCTCAGCTTCGACAGCTTCATGATGCGGATGCGGACGCGGACGTAATCGCACTGCGCTGCGAGGCGCGAAACGACAAAAGCCCCGGAGATGTCCCCGGGGCTTTTCTGTTGCGTCGATGAAGACATCGTAGGGTGGGCAGAGGCGCGACAGCGCCGTGCCCACGATCTCACGCATGTGGACAGGGATGGTGGGCACGCTTCCGCTTTGCCCACCCTTGTATTAGCGCGCCGGATTA
>NZ_AJQF01000426.1:0-8153 GCF_000261705.1 Bradyrhizobium genomosp. III
CGGCAATATCGGCTCGCAGCTCTCGACGCTGGCCGAAGCCATCGGCATGCGCGTGATCTATTTCGACCGCACCGACAAGCTCCGCCACGGCAACACCGAGCCGGTCGAGAGGCTGGAGGAGCTGCTGGCGCAGAGCGACGTCGTCAGCCTGCACGTGCCGGAGACGCCGGAAACCGCGGGCATGATCGGCGAGAAGGAGCTACGGGCGATGAAACCCGGCTCGTTCCTCATCAACAACAGCCGCGGCACCGTGGTCGATCTCGACGCGCTCGCTCGCTCTTTGCGCGACGGTCATCTCGCCGGCGCGGCCGTCGACGTGTTTCCGGTCGAGCCGTCGTCGAATTCTGATCGCTTCAAAAGCCCCATACAGGGCCTCGAGAACGTCATCCTCACCCCGCATATCGGCGGTTCGACCGAAGAGGCGCAGGAGCGCATCGGCGGCGAAGTCGCGCGCAAGCTGGTCGACTATTTCATCACGGGCTCGACCATGGGCGCGGTGAACTTTCCGGAAGTGCAGCTGCATCTGCGTCCCTCCGGCGCGCGCTTCAGTCATGTCCATCGCAACGTGCCCGGCATGCTGCGCCGGCTCAACGAGGTCTTCCTCCAGCGCGACATCAACATCGCCGCGCAATATTTGGAGACCGCCGGCGATCTCGGTTACGTCGTGCTCGATGCCGATCTGGCGGGGCAGGATTCCGCGGCGCTGCTCCAGCAGATCCGCGCCCTCGACGGCACGGTCGGCGCGCGGCTGGTGTTCGAGCACTAAAGCATGATCCGGAAAAGTGCGCAGCGGTTTTCCGAAAAGATCATGCTTAAACAACGACCTAAAGCGCGATGACGATTCATCCTCATCGCATCGCGCTTTAGACGGCGCGGGGCCCACGTTCCGGTTGCATTTCTCCGCCAAGGCTCTCTAAACTACGCCATCGACTTCGACGCCCACGTGACAAGTCGCGTCGAATTGAGCTTCAGTTGCGTGAGTGCCGCGATGGAACCGGACAGCGTACTGATTGATCTCGCGCTTCAAGGCGGCGGTTCGCATGGCGCCTTCACCTGGGGCGTGCTCGATCGCCTGCTGGAAGAGAAGCGGCTTACGATCGCCGCGATCTCCGGGACGTCCGCAGGCGCGATGAACGCAGCGGTGCTGGCGGATGGGTGGACGGCCGGTGGGGCCGAGGGTGCGCGTGACGCGCTCGAACGATACTGGCGCCGCGTTTCGAAGGCGGCGGCCTTCAGCCCGCTCCAGCGCTCGCCGCTCGACCGGCTGATGGGGCGCTGGACGCTCGATACGTCGCCGGCCTACATCCTGACCGACCTGATGTCGCGGGTGCTCTCCCCCTACGACCTCAATCCGACCGGCTACAATCCGCTGCATGCGGTGCTGGCTGAGAGCATCGATTTCGAGCGCCTCGCGCGCTCGCCGATCAAGCTGTTCATCACTGCGACGCGGGTGCGCACTGGGCGAGGACGCATCTTCCGCAACGCGGAGATCACGGTTGACGTGTTGCTCGCGTCGGCCTGCCTGCCAACCATGTTCCGCGCGATCGAGATCGACGGCGAACCGTATTGGGATGGCGGCTATGCCGGCAACCCGACCATCACGCCGCTCATTCGCGAAAGCGACGCGCACGACACCATCCTGGTGCAGATCAATCCGACTGAAAAGCCGGAAGAGCCGCGGACGGCTGCGGAGATACTCAATCGGCTGAACGAGATTTCGTTCAACTCGCCGCTGATGAAGGAGTTGCGTATGATCGCGTTGCTGCGTCAGGCGGCCGACCCGGGAAGCGGCGAGGGCGCGCGCTGGGCGAAGATGCGGACCCACCGCGTCAAGAGCGACATGCTCGCGAAGTTCGGCGCCTCGTCCAAGCTCAACGCCGAATGGGAGTTCGTCTCGATGCTGCACGGCGAAGGACGTCAGGCGGCCGAAACGTTCCTCGACGAGCACGGCCCGGATATCGGTCGGCGCTCGACCGCCGATCTCGACATCCTGCTGTCGGAGTGCTGAGAGGTGGGGCTTCTCGGCATTCTCGTCGGGCTTGGCCTTCTCGTCCTATTCGCCTTTCGCGGCTGGAGCGTTCTTCTGCTGGCGCCGTTCGCCGCGCTCGTCGCGGCGCTGTTCGGCGGCGAGCCGCTGCTTGCGAACCTGACGCAGATCTTCATGGTGAATGCCGCTGCATTCCTGGCGCAGTTCTTCCCGATCTTCCTGCTTGGCGCCGTATTCGGGAAACTGATGGACGACAGCGGGGCGGTCGCGTCGGTTGCCACCTTCATGGCGAGACGTCTTGGCGAGCGCCGCGTGATCCTGGCGGTCGTGCTCGCCGGTGCGATGGTCACATATGGCGGCGTCAGCCTGTTCGTCGCGTTCTTCGTGATCGTCCCCATGGCCCGCTCGCTGTTTCGTGCCGCCGCGATTCCGCGGCGATTGATTCCGGCCGCGATCGTGCTGGGCACATCGACCTTCACGATGTCGGCCTTGCCGGGCACGCCATCGATCCAGAACGCTATCCCGATGCCGTTCTTCGGAACGACGCCGTTTGCCGCACCCGGACTCGGCATCATCGCCTCCCTGATCATGGCTGGCGCGGGATTGTGGTGGCTGCGCCGCGCTGAAGCCGCGGCCCGCCGTGCGGGGGAAGGCTATGGCGAGGACATGGAGGGTGCGGCCGAACGTGCCGTCGACGACGAACTGGTCCGCGAATACGCGACCACCGCGCGAGAGTTCGATCCGGCCGAGATCCGGCATGGACGGCGCGGTGAACTGTCGGCTCCGGTGGTGAGTGCCATCCTGCCGCTGGCCGTCGTCGTGGCCGTCAATCTCGTGATGTCGCTGCTGGTGTTGCCGCGGCTCGATGTCTCGTATCTGAGCGAGCAGCGCTTCGGCGGTACATCGTTGGCGGCGGTCGCTGGTGTGTGGTCGGTCAGCACCGCCCTGGGCGCTGCCATCGTCACGACCATCCTTCTCAATTGGGCCCGGCTTCCGTCACTGCGGCAGACCATGGACGCCGGTGCCAATGCATCGGTTCTGCCGGCGCTCAGCGTCGCCAGCCTCGTCGGATTCGGCGCGGTCATCGCGGCGCTGCCGGCTTTCGAAACGGTGCGAGACTGGGTGCTTGCGATCGAAGGTGGCCCGTTGGTTTCGCTCGCGGTTGCGACCAATATTCTGGCCGCGCTGACCGGCTCGGCATCCGGCGGCTTGACGATCGCGCTCGACGCGCTCGGCCAGACCTATGTCGAGATCGCCGCGCGCAGCGGCATCGACCTTGCGCTGATGCATCGCGTCGCGGTGATCGGTTCGGGGACGCTGGACATCCTGCCGCACAACGGTGCGGTGGTCAGCCTGCTCGCGATCTGCGGCCTGACCCATCGCGACAGCTATCTCGACATTGTGATGGTGGGCATCGTGACGTCGCTATTGGCGCTGGTGGCCGTGATCGCCTTGGGGAGCGCGCTCGGATCATTCTGATGAGCGGCTCGGCGTGAGCGATTGACGGGAGGACGAAGGTTGCATTGAATGCGGCCAGCCGTCGACGCAGCAAATCGAGAAAGCCGGGTGGAAACGATGACGCGAAAGAAAGTGAAGCTGTGTGCGTTGCTTGTAAGCTCGATGGCGACACTGGGGACGGGCGCGGCGTCGGCGGCAACGCTGGCAGAGGACGCCGATGCGGTCTGCAAGGGTCTCGTCGGCGCTGCCGATGCGGTGAAGATCGACTCCGCAACCTTGCAGGCGCCCTCGCCGATCGCCGTCGCCGAACGCGGGCCGACGCCGTCCGGGCGCATCACGCCGGCCAACCCCGGCTTCTGCAAGGTGCTCGGCCATATCGACCCTGCCGATCCCAAGGCGCCGCCGATCAGATTCCAGGTCAACCTTCCCGTCGAATGGAACGGCCGCTCGCTGCAATATGGCGGCGGTGGTTTCAACGGTGTGCTGATCACCGGCCTTGCGCTGCCGCCGGCCTATCCCTTCGACAAGCCGTCGCCGCTGGCGCGCGGCTTCGTCACCTATGGCACCGATTCGGGCCACGAGACCAGGCAAGGCGAGCCGCCGCAGGTCTTTGCACTGAATGACGAAGCCTTCGTGAATTTTGCTCACCGCGCCTACAAGAAGGTGCGCGATGCGGCCGTTGGGCTGATGGAGCGCGCCTACGGCAAGAAGCCGGACAAGATGTATTTCATGGGTTCGTCCGAGGGCGGCCGCGAAGGCCTGACCATGGCGCAGCGCTACCCCGACGATTTCGACGGCATCTTCGCACGCGTGCCCGTGATCAACTGGGTCGGCCTGCAGCACGCCGGCACGCGCTCGGGTCTCGTCACCATGGGGGCGGGCTGGATCAATCCGGCGCAGGTCAAGCTCGTCGGCGAGGCCGTGCGGGCGGCCTGTGACAAGGCCGACGGCTCCGACGATGCGTTGGTGCAGGACCCCGTCGCCTGCAAGGCGGCATTCAAGGTCGAGACGCTGCGCTGTGAGGCCGGAAAGAGCGGCGATCAGTGCCTGACCGATGCGCAGATCAAGGCGATCGATACCTTGCACGGGACCTACAAATTCCCGTTCGCGCTCGCCAACGGTCTCGACGACTATCCCGGCTGGGGCGTGTCGGGCGAGGACACGCCGGCGATAGGTCCGACCGGCGGTTGGGTGGCATGGTGGCTCGGCACCGCGCCGCCGGCGCAGCCGCCTGCGCCCAACAACGGCATCGCCTGGATCTACGGCGCCGGCGGCATTCAATATGTCTTTGCGCGCGATCCCAAGCTCGACGTCACCACCTATAAGGTGGAGGAGCACAAGGCGCGGCTGCTCGAGGTCTCGAGCCTGATGGACTCGACCGATCCCGATCTCAGCCGCTTCCGCGCCCGCGGCGGCCGTCTGATCGTGCTCGAGCACATGGCCGACTACGCGCAGAGCCCCTATGCCGGCATCCGCTATTTCGAGAGCGTCGAGCGCAAGCTCGGCAAGGGCGAGACCGCGGAGTTCGCGCGGCTCTACACCGCACCCGGCGTCGACCATGTCGGCTCCGGCGCACCGGCGAACGTCGACATGTTGAGCGTGCTGGTCGACTGGGTCGAGAAGGGCAAGGCGCCCGGCGACCTCGAAGTTGCCGAGCAGAAGGTCGAGGCGCCCTCATTCGCAACATTGCGCGCGCTGCCCCTGTGCCGCTGGCCGGCCTGGCCGCACTACAAGTCGGGTGCGGTGACGGAGGCGGCGAGCTTCACCTGCGCGCCGTAACGAGGTGGCCCGTTTGACAACAAGCTTGCGTCCGGCTATCTATTTCGCATGCGAAATAAATCGGCCGACGGGCGGCATCATCGACTGATCTACCTGCTGAGCGTCGCGCAACGCCGCTTGCAGCGCTGGATGGCGGCGCGGCCGGAGAATGAGGTGACGCCGGCGCAGGCGGGGCTGTTGTTCATCCTCGGCAAGCAGGACGGCGTCCTGATGGGCGAGGCGGGCGCCGCGCTCGACATGGGGCCGGCCGGCATTTCCGGCCTCGTCGACCGCACGGAGGCGGCGAGATTGATCGAGCGGCGGGCCGATCGCGAGGACGGGCGTGCCTGGCGCATCTGGCTGACGCCGAAGGGGCGGACCGCGTTGGCGCAGGCGAAAGACGGCGCGGCAGAGGTCAACGCCGCGCTGACGGACGGATTCACGGCTGCGGAGATCGACATCGTCGCGCGCTGGCTGACCAGCATTCAGGACAAGTTTCCAAGACCTTCAGAAACAAGACCTTCAGACGAATCCAGGGAGTAGAGCAATGACCGAGCACGTCCGGATCGAGAACAATGGCGGAATTCTCACCCTCACGCTGGCGCGCCCCGACAAGAAGAACGCGCTGACCGATGCGATGTACGGCACGCTCGCCGATGCCATCGAATCCGCCGAGTTCGATCCGTCGGCCCGCGTGATCCTGATCCGCGGCGAGGGCGACATGTTCACCGCCGGCAACGACGTCGGCGAATTCGCCGCGGTCGCAGCCGGCAAGTCCGAAGGCAGCCGTAACGTCGTGCGCTTCATCCAGTCGCTGGCCCGCTGCACCCGGCCGCTGGTCGCCGCCGTGCAGGGCCGCGCCGTCGGCGTCGGCACCACGATGCTGTTGCATTGCGATCTCGTCGTGCTCGCCGACAACGCGCAGTTGTCGACGCCCTTCGTCAGCCTCGCATTGGTGCCGGAGGCCGCATCGAGCCTGCTGATGCCGGCGCGTATCGGCCATGCCCGTGCCTACGAGATGTTCGCGCTGGGCGAGACCGTGCCGGCGAAGGCCGCGCTGGAATGGGGCCTCGCCAACCGGGTGGTGCCGCTCGACAAGCTCGATGCCGAGGCGCTTGCGCTTGCGCAGCGTCTTGCCCGCCAGCCGGCCGGCGCGCTCACCGCCACAAAGAAGCTGATGCGCAACGGTGAAGCGCTGGTCGCGCAGATGCAGGCCGAGGGCGAGCAGTTCGCGCAGCGCCTGCGCACCGCCGAGGCGCGCGAGGCGTTCACGGCCTTTGCCGAGCGCCGCCCGCCGGATTTCACCAAGGTCGCGTGAGGGGATGCGGCCCGCCAGGAGGCGCGGCCGCGCACAACCGCGGGTGTTTGATTAAAGTCTTAACCAAACCTTGGCATGTCGCGATGCAAGGTGG
This sequence comes from Bradyrhizobium genomosp. III, assembly GCF_000261705.1. Taxonomy (NCBI): domain Bacteria; kingdom Pseudomonadati; phylum Pseudomonadota; class Alphaproteobacteria; order Hyphomicrobiales; family Nitrobacteraceae; genus Bradyrhizobium; species Bradyrhizobium genomosp. III. The sequence continues at coordinate 6,616 of NZ_AJQF01000426.1, forward strand.
CCGCTCGTGAAGAGTAGGCCCCCGACCCATGGCAATGTTTAAGAAATCGGTAAGCTCGCTTCTCCTGACGCTGATGGCCCTGCTGGCCGTCGGCGCGCTGGCTTCGACGGCGTTCCAGATGGCGGGGGCCTTTGGCCGCTACAGCGAGAGTCTCGAAACGGAGCGTCTCGCGAATGCCGACAAGGCGATCTTCCACGGCGTGCTCGCGCTGCGTAACAATCGCGGCGATGCTCAGAGCGCGCTGCTTGGCGAGGACGATCCGCGCGCCAAGCTCGTTGCTGCCGAGAAGGCCGAGCAGGCCGGCCATGATTCCATCGTCGCGGCGCTCTCGACCGTCGACTTTGCCCGCCGCGACGAGCTCGCAAGCACGCTGAAGCAGCGCTGGAGCGAGGCCGCCCCGAAATTCCAGCTGTTCTACGACGAGGCCAAGCTGCCGCGTGCCGAACGCAAGATGGAACGCACCGCACCCTGGTACGATGCCGTCACCAAGGTGATCGATACCGCCAACCTGGCGTCCACCGCGGTGTCGAACCGCGCCTGGATGAACGACCCCTTCATCGCACGCATGATCCAGGCCCGCCGCCTTGCCTGGCAGGTGCGCGACCGTTACGGCATCCAGTGCTCGACGCTGCGCCCGAACGTCAATGCCAGCAAGCCGCTCGACGAGACCCAGAAGCAGACCGTGGCGAGCTGGAACGGCATCGTTACCGCCGGCTGGACCGGGATGGAGGAGCTGCTGGCTGCGCCCGACGTGACGGCCGACCTCGTCAATGCGGCGAAGGAGGCGCGGGCCAAGACCGACGGAGTGCTCAAGCAGATCGGCGATCTCACCCGGAATTTCGACGGCAGCGGCAAGCCGGCGATGCCCCCCGCGGAATGGAACGCGCTGTGCCAGTCGCCCTTCGCGCCCATCGTCGCAGTCGCCAACAAGGCCCTCGACCAGTCGATCGCACGTGCCGAGATGGTTCAGGCGAAAGCCCTCACCAACCTCATCGTCCAATCGCTCGCGTTTCTGCTCGCGCTTGCCGTGACCCTGACCGGTGTGTTCGTGGTACGCAATCGCCTGATGCGCCCGGTGCGCGCCATTCTCGACGCCATCGCCCGCATCAGCGCGCGCGACTACGCGACGCCGGTGCCGCAATCCCGGCATCCCGACGAATTCGGCACCATGGCCGCGGCGCTCGAAAGCCTGCGCGAGAGCGCGGCGACCGCAGAGCGCCTGGGCCGGGAGCGCGAATCGCAGCAGGCCTTGCAACTGGCCCGCTCCGGTACCGTCGACGAGGCCTGCCGCAGTTTCGACGACACCGTGCAGGCGGTGATCCACAGCGTTGTGGCCTCGACGCGGGAGCTCGATGCCACCGCAACCGGCGTGCGCTCGCTGGTGTCGGAATCGAGCAGCCAGACCGCCGCGGTCTCCTCCGCCGCCGAGCAGGCCACCAACAATCTGGAGACCATCGCGGCGGCGACCGAGGAGCTCTCCGCATCCGTCGGCGAGATCTCCGCGCAGGTGCAGTCGAGTGCGCGAGAGGCTCCCCCCC
>NZ_AJQF01000427.1:0-11002 GCF_000261705.1 Bradyrhizobium genomosp. III
CGACGGTCGAGATCCTCGACCAGACCGCGAGCCGTATCGGCGAGGTCGTGAAGATGATCAACGCCATCGCCGGCCAGACCAACCTTCTGGCCTTGAACGCCACCATCGAAGCCGCGCGCGCCGGCGAAGCGGGCCGGGGCTTCGCCGTGGTCGCGGGCGAGGTCAAGAACCTCGCCGCACAGACGGCGACGGCGACGGAAGAGATCTCGCGTCAGGTCGAGGAGATCCAGGGCGCCACCGGCCAGGCCGTGACCGCGATCCGCGCCATCGGCGGCGCCATCAGCGGCATCGACGAGAAGATGACGGCGATTGCCGCCGCCGTCGAGCAGCAGCGCGCGGCCACCACCGAGATCTCGCGCAACTTCCAGCAGGCCGCGCAGGGCACGCGGGAAGTCACCGACACCATCGGCAGCGTCGCCAGGCTCAATCAGGAGACCGGCAACGCCGGCACGGTCTTGTCGGAATCCGTCAAGAAGATGTCGGCCGACGCCGACCGCCTCCGCGTCGCGGTCGAGGGCTTTTTGGGCGCGGTCAAGACCGCGTAGTTTCGCTTCAGTTTCTCCATCTGACGTCGCGCGTTCGGCATTGCCGCAGGTCCCTCCGGCGGCTACATCTGTGCCGCCGCGTCACCTATGCGGCGCCAGACGTAAGACAGATCAGGGATGGAGAGTTCGATGCCGGTCACCCCACACAAGGCCCAGCGCCCCTATCGCGGCGTGTTCCCGGTCGCGCCCACCATCTTCGATGAGCGCGGCGAGCTCGACCTCGAGGGCCAGCGCCGCTGCATCGATTTCATGATCGATGCCGGCTCGAACGGCCTCTGCATCCTCGCCAATTTCTCCGAGCAGTTCGTGCTCACCGATGCCGAGCGGGAAACCGTGATGCATGCCGTGCTGGAGCATGTCGCGGGCCGGGTTCCCGTGATCGTCACCACCACGCATTTCAGCTCGGCCGTCTGCGCCGCGCGCAGCCAGCAGGCCGAAGCCGCCGGCGCCGCGATGGTGATGGTGATGCCGCCCTATCATGGCGCGACCTTCCGCGTCCCTGAGAAGGGCATCGTCGAATTCTTCAAGGTGCTCTCCGGCGCCATCACCATTCCGATCATGATCCAGGATGCGCCGGTCGCGGGCACGCCGCTGTCGGTCGAGCTGCTGGCGCGGCTGGCGCGCGACTTCGCCAACATCCGCTATTTCAAGATCGAGGTGCCGGGCGCGGCCTCAAAGCTCCGCAGCCTGATCGAGGCGGGCGGCAAGGACATCGAGGGCCCCTGGGACGGCGAGGAGGCGATCACGCTGCTCGCCGATCTCGACGCCGGCGCCACCGGCGCGATGACCGGCGGCGGCTATCCCGACGGCATTCGCCAGATCGTCGATCCCTATTTCGCCGGGAAGCGCGAGGAAGCGAAGGCCGCCTACGAGCGCTGGCTGCCGCTGATCAACTACGAGAACCGCCAATGCGGCCTGATCGCCTGCAAGGCGATGATGCAGGCCGGCGGCGTGATCAAGTCGGACGCGGTGCGCCACCCCTTGCAGCCGCTGCATCCGGCCACGCGCGCGGGCCTGCTGGAACTCGCCAAGGAGCGCGACGCGCTGGCGCTGCGGTGGGGGAAGTAGCGGTACCAAACACTCAGTGTCGTCCCGGACAAGCGCGCCTCAAGCGCGCGTAGATCCGGGACCCATAGCCACAGAGAGAAGTGTGGCGAAGACTCGGAGTTGGCAGCTCGCTTGATAACCACTCCCTGGGATTATGGGTCCCCGCGTTCGCGGGGACGACATCGAGTGTGAGGCCCGCCCTCCAGCCTCACTCGCGAGCTTCCCCAGTTGGCTGAAGGCGTCGAATTAGCGCGGTTCGGCCGTTTCCCGCAGCCCGGCGATGAAGTAGGGTACGTTCGCCAACCAGGCCCCGCGGAGCATCTCGAGACATCGTGTAACACCTCTTCATAATGCCGTTATCCCGAGCCAGGTTGGCGCGAACCGACAGAACAGGGAGGCAGTGCCATGACGATGAGGCCGGATCCCACATTTCACGCATCGCCCAGGCTTGCGATGGAAGCACCTGCGGAGAACTTCGCCTACACGTTGCTGCTCAGTCCGGATTTCTCGAAGCCGGATGCTCTCGCGGTCATCGACGTCAAGCCGGGATCGCCGACCTACAGCCAGATCGTCCACACCGTGACGATGCCCAACAAGGGTGATGAGTTTCACCACTTCGGCTGGAATGCCTGCTCCTCCGCTCTGTCGCCGCTCGCCGGACATGCCTTCATCGAGCGGCGCTATCTCATCATCCCCGGAATCCGTTCGTCGCGGATCTACATCATCGATACCAAGCCAGATCCGACCAAAGCCAAGATCCACAAGATCATCGAGCCCGAGGAAATCTTCAAGAAGACCGGCTATTCGCGGCCGCACACCATCCATTGCGGGCCGGACGGCATTTACGTGAGCACGCTGGGTGGTGGCGGTAAGGACGGCACCAACGGGCCACCAGGCGTCTTCATCATGGATTGCGAGACGTTCGAGGTCCTCGGACGATGGGAGATCGACCGCGGTCCGCAGGCGCTGCATTATGACTTCTGGTGGAATCTGCCGCGCGATTACATGGTGACGAGCGAATGGGCCTTGCCGCCGCAGTTCGAGAACGGGATCGTCCCGGAGGATCTGCTGGCGAATAAATATGGCCATCGTCTCCACTTCTGGGATCTTCGCGCCCGGCGCAACGTGCAGACCATCGACCTTGGCGCCAATCATCAGATGGCGCTCGAGGTGCGGCCTGCGCACGATCCGGTTCGCGAATACGGCTTCGTGGGCGTCGTGGTCGACACCACCAATCTCGAAGCATCGATCTGGACCTGGTGGCGCGAAGGCGGGAAATTCCACGCCGAGAAGACGGCAACGATCCCGCCCGAACCCGCGCCAAAGGAGAATCTCCCGCCGCTGCTGCAGGGATTTGGCGCCGTGCCGCCGCTCGTGACCGACATCGACCTGTCGATGGATGACCGGTTTCTCTATGTGTCGTGCTGGGGCACCGGTGAAATGCGCCAGTACGACGTCACCGATCCCAGAAAGCCGAAGCTTGCGGGCTCCGTCCACATCGGCGGCATCGCACGCCGTACAGCGCATCCGAATGGCAAGTCCTTTGCGGCCGGCCCGCAAATGGTCGAGATCAGCCGCGACGGCAGGCGCGTGTACTGGACCAATTCGCTCTATTCCACCTGGGACGACCAGTTCTATCCCGATGGGGTTCCGGGCGTGGAGGTGATGGCCAATGTCGGTCGCAACGGCGGCCTCGAGCTCGACAAGGACTATTTCGTGAGCTTCCCGGACGGCTATCGTGCGCACCAGATCAGGCTGGAGGGCGGCGATTGTTCGACGGACTCCTTTTGCTACCCGTCGGTCTAGATGGTGGGCACGCGAGCCCGGCGCTTGGCTGGCTGTGGCTCGCCCTTGTCGCGAGCGGCCTCTATCACGGAGTCAATCCGGGGATGGGATGGCCGCTCGCCGTTTCGGCCGGGCTCATGGACAAGAGCCCGCGCGCGCTCTTTCGTGCGTTGTGGGCCCTGTCGGCCGGGCATCTCCTGGCAACATTTCTCGTGCTGCTGCCATTCGCGTTCCTGCTCGTGCTGGCCGAGTGGCAGCGTTCGATCCAGATTGGCGCGAGCCTTCTCGTCATCGGCTTCGGCGTTTATCGGCTGATCGCGCGGCGTCATCCCCGCGCGCTGGCACGAATTCCGCCGACGCAATTGGCGCTCTGGTCATTTGCCGTCGCCATCGCTCACGGCGCCGCCTTGATGCTCGTGCCGATCTATCTCGGGCTCTGCCAGGCCTTCGAATTCGATGCCGGCCATGAAGCGGCGGGCGCGCTGATGAAGACAAGTCTGGGGATGGCGGTGCTGGTGTCCCTGGTGCATGTTGCCGCCATGGTCGGCGCCGGCGGATGTCTGGCGTGGCTGGTCTACCGCCATCTTGGATTGAGGTTCGTCTCGCGAAGCTGGTTCAATCTGGATGCAGTCTGGGCGGCCAGCCTCGTTCTGGTTGGCGCGGTGGCGCTCGCCTTGAATCTTGCGAGCTGGCGCTGAGGTCTATCGCGCCAGAGGCCACTCGTCGACGATGTGGAATCTTGCCGCCGCATCATCCTGCCGAAATAGCGCGATGCGGTCGATCGCCAGCGTATCGAGACCGAGCGTCGCAAACCGCGGCCTCAGCATCTCCAGGATCGGTCCGCGGCGCTCGGCATCCAGCCGCCCCGTCAGCGTCATGTGGAAGCGGAATTCTTCCATCACGTAAGGGTAGCCCCAACGGTCGAGATAGTCGCGCTGCCGCTCGCTGAGTTTCTCGGGTTTGCGCCGCGCCCGATCGCCCGCCGACAGCGCGGCGCGAAACGAGTCGAATTCGCGGACGCAATCGGCGGCGAGCTGCTGGAGCGCCTCGACCGGCTCGGCCGGAATGACGGCGATGAAGCCGCTGATGGCATCGACCACGGGCCGGATCACGGCAAGCGGCCGCGATTTGCCGGCGAATGCGGCGCAGGCGGCCATCAGTTCCGCTTCGGTCCTGTCTGATACGAGCGCCATCGGCGCCTTCAGCGTGGCGTGAAAGCCGTATTTGCGTGGATCGGCGCTGACGTCGCGCCAGTCCGGCGCGACATGCAGCGCATCACGCGGGAACGGCAATTCGTTGCCGGTGTAGGCATCGTAGCCGAGCAACTCGGCGCCGAAGCGGGACAGCGCGCTGTCACTGCCGGCGGCAAAATAGATCGCGTAGCGGGGAAAACCTGTCATCGCCTCAGCATAACCAATTTAGGCCGCGACGACAGCCTCGCGCGGCGTCGCCACAGCAGTGAGCAGCCGCGTCGCATCGGTGAGATGGACGAGCTTTCCGCCTGCGATCACCGCGATCAGCCGCGGCCGCAGCTTCACGCTGTCGTCGACCAGCAGAATGTCGGCGCGGCGACCTTCCGCGAGCACGCCGCGATCGGCAAGGCCGGTGGCACGCGCCGGCCCGGCGGAGACCAGATTCCAGGCTTCCGTCAGCGGCAGCACGCCATCGGCGGCGAGGCGGAACGCGGCGAGCAGCTGCGCGGGATAATAATAGTCCGACGCCAGCACCGAGCAGAGCCCCTTGGCGATCATGTCGGAGGCCTTCGTCCAGCCGGTGTGGCTGCCGCCGCGCACAACGTTGGGCGCGCCGTAGACGATGGCATCGCCGTGGCTTGCTGCCGCCCGTGCCGTCTCCTCGTTGATCGGAAACTCCGCGATGTCAGCGCCGAGCTCGCGAAACTCCTGGCGCATCGCCGGCGTCGCATCGTCGTGCGAGAGCATCCGCACGTCGGCTGCGCGCGCCACAGCGGCCAGCCGCGCAACCGAAGCCGGCACTTCGTCGGCGCGCGAGACCACGCGTTCGACCAGCCGGTCAAATTCCTCAGCTGACAGCCCGGTGCGCTCCACCATGCGGTTGCGCTTGCGCGGCTTGGCCATGTCGGCGACCGTGCCGTCCATGTGGTCGTTGAAAGCGAACAGGTCGACCCGGCCTTCGTCGAGCCACTCGCTGATCTCGGCCTCGGCGCCGAGATTGTAGGTCTCGTGCCGCAGATGGAAGCGGGTGTCCGCGGCGAATTGCGGACGCTGCCGCTCGATGGCCTCCATCAGGCCGCGCGCGTTATCGGCGCTGCGCAGGCCCGGCTCCCACGAGCAGGTGGTGGCGTGAAAGACGGTGGTGATGCCGTTGCTGATCGCCTGGCGATCGCTGTCGGCGAGCGCGACGTCGATCGGGAAGTCGACACCGGCGCGCGGCATCATCTGCCGCTCGAAGGCATCGCCATGCAGATCGACGATGCCGGGCAGCACCAGCAGGTTGCGTGAATCGATTATCAGCCGCGCCCGGCCCCGTGAGGCATCGATCTGCGCGATGTCCTGTCCCGACACCGCCAATGACGTTTCGACGAATTCGGCGCCGGTCAGGGCCCGGCCGCCTTCAAGGAAAATGTCTGTCACGCGACCGCGTTTCGTTTGCTGGTAAGGGATCTGGTCAGGGGAGCCGCCCCTGCTTCGTATGTCGCAAGAAAATCTTCAATCCCGAGCTTGCGGAAATCGGGCAGGGCTTCACGCAACTTGTCGTGATCCCAGTCCCACCAGGCGAGCCGCGCGAGCCTTCCGGCGATCTCCTCGGAGAAACGCCGCCGCACGATGCGGGCCGGATTGCCGGCGACGATGGCGTAGGCCGGCACGTCCTTGGTGACGATGGCGCCGGCCGCGATCACCGCGCCGGTGCCGATGTTGCGGCCCGGCAGCACGATCGCGCCGTGGCCGATCCAGACGTCGTGGCCGATATGGACGTGATGCTGGCGCCGCCAGTCGAAGAATTCGGCGTCGTCGCTCTCGCCTTCGAAGTAGGCGCTCGAGCGATAGGTGAAATGCGCCTGGGTCGCGCGGTGCATCGGATGATTGCCGGGATTGATGCGCGTCATGGCCGCGATCGAGCAGAACTTTCCGATGGTGGTGTAGGTGATCTGGGAATCGTTCACGACATAGGAGTAATCGCCCATCGCCACTTCATGCAGGATGGTGCGCGCGCCGACCTCGGTATAGGCGCCGAGCCTGGTCTCATGCAGTTTGGCCGAGGGATCGATGGTCGGCTGGACCGAAAGAGTTTTGGCGGCCATGTTGCATCCGGAGCGCGAGGGCGGGCGTTCCTCTTCGAGCGGCTTGATGACGATGTCATGACGCGGCGATGACAGGGGATGAGGTGTGTAGCATCGCCGCAGTGCAACGCCCGTGTCACACAAGTGTCAAGCGCGGGCGTTAGCGGTTGGCTCCAGCTAATCTGGAGTCCTGCATGCTGGTGGTGGAAGGTCTGACGTGTCGCTTCGGCGCGAAAGCCGCGGTGGACGACGCTTCGTTTCAAGTCTCCTCCGGCGGCTTCGTCGGTGTGATCGGACGGTCCGGCGCCGGCAAGTCGACGCTGCTGCGAACCATCAATCGTCTCGCGACGCCGACGCAGGGCCGCATCCTGTTCGACGGCATCAACGTCACCGCGCTGCGCGGCAAGGAGCTGCGGCAGTGGCGGGCGCGCTCAGCCATGATCTTCCAGCAATTCAACCTGGTCGGCCGGCTCGACGTCCTCACCAACGTCCTGATGGGAAGGCTTGCGACGATGCCGGCCTGGCGCTCGCTGTCGCAAGTGTGGCCCGAGCAGGACAAGGCGCTGGCGATGTCCGCGCTCGAACAGTTCGATATCGCATCGCTCGCGGCCCAGCGCGCCGACCAGCTTTCCGGCGGCCAGCAGCAGCGCGTCGCGATCGCGCGTGCGCTGGTGCAGCAGCCCGACATCATCCTCGCCGACGAGCCGATCGCATCGCTCGATCCGCGCAACACCAAGATCGTGATGGATGCGCTGCTGCGCATCAACAAGCATTTCGGCATCACCGTGATCTGCAATCTGCATTCGCTCGATCTGGCGCGCAGCTATTGCGACCGCCTGATCGGCATGGCGGCGGGGCGCGTCGTGTTCGACGGCGCACCGGCCGCACTGACCGACCACGTCGCGCGCGAGCTTTACGATCTCGAAGCCGCCGACGTCATGGGCACCATGCCTGACCCGGCGCCCGCGGGCGTCCCGGCACTTGGAACGGCGGCCGCCGCCTGAGCCGCGTCGCGCCTGTTTGAGTTGCAAGCTTTTGCGTCAACCGACCCAACCGATGAAGAGGGTATCATGATCACTCGTAGACTCGTTCTGGCCGGCGCCGCGGCGCTCGCCTTCGCCTCGTCGGCTTCCGCCGAAGACTGGAAAGCCAAATATCCCGAGCTGACCTTCGCGGTCGTCCCGGCCGAGAACGCCTCCGGCGTCACCGAGCGCTGGGCGCCTTTCGTGAGCTATCTCTCCAAGGAACTGGGCGTGAAGGTCACGCTGCGCATCGCCAACGACTACGCCGCCGTCATCGAGGGCCAGCGCGCCGGCAACATCCATATCGCCAGCTATGGCTCGGCCTCGTTCGCCCGCGCCCGCCTGACCGGCGTCAAGTCCGACGCCTTCGCCAACGACATCAACGCCGACGGCTCGACCGGCTATTATTCGGTGTTCTTCGTCAAGGCGAGCAGCGCCTACACGAGCGTCGACCAGCTCAAGGGCAAGAACCTCGGCCTCGTCGATCCGAACTCGACCTCCGGCAACAATGTGCCGCGCTTCGAGCTGGACAAGATGGGCATCCCCGATGCCGACGGCTATTTCGGCAAGGTCGTCTTCACCGGCAGTCACGAGAACGCGATGCTGGCGCTGTCGCAGGGCACCGTCGACGTTGCCGCCAACCAGTGGACCAGCGACGACGATTCCACGCTGGCGCAGATGCTGACCAAGGGCATGCTGAAGAATGCCGACGGCTCGGCGATGAAGAAGGACGACTTCCGTATCATCCATAAGTCGGCGCCGATCATCAACGGCCCCTATGCCTACAATTCCGACCTGCCGGAAGACGCCAAGGCCGCTATCGCCAAGGCGTTCTTCGACGCGCCGGCCAAGGACAAGGCCGCGTTCGACCGCCTCTCCGACGGCCAGAAGAAGGGCTTTCATCCCGCCACCACCAAGGATTGGGATGGCACGATCGAGCTGATCAAGTTCGTCGATGCGCTGCGTAAGAAGAAGGCGTCCTGATCTCAGGGCGATGTAACTGGAGCCGGGTCCTTGGGACCCGGCTCTTTCTTTGACGGAACTTGGCTCAGGCCGATGACAACAGCGGTTTCGATCCTCCCCGAGCAGCAGCTTGCCGTGCTCAACGCCGCTTATCGCCAGGCGGTCGGGCGCAGGCGGCTCCGCCTGCTGTTGGGGATCGCGGTCTTCGCCGCCGCGCTGCTTCTCGCCGCGGTCGGCGCGGAAGTGAATCTGCGCACGCTGTTCACTTATTTCGGCAATTTCATCAGCTATTTCGACCGCATCCTCACGCTCGACAACGGCCAGCGCGTCTGGACCGATGTCGGCGAGTGGCTCTGGGGCTGGCGCAAATGGCTGAAGATGCTCGGCGAGACGCTGCTGATATCTTATGTCGGCACGCTGATCGGCGCGACCTTGGCATTTTGTCTGAACTTCTTCGCGGCTGAAAACACCTCGCCCGCACCCTGGCTGCGCTTCGTCGTCCGGCGCCTGCTCGAATTCGCCCGCACCGTTCCGGGCATCGTGTTCGCGCTGATCTTCGTGATCGCCTTCGGGCTCGGACCGATGGCGGGTGTGCTCGCGATCGCGATCCACTCCACCGGCGCGCTCGGAAAGCTGTTCTCGGAAATCGTCGAGAACGCCGATATGAAGCCGGTCGAAGGCATCCGCTCGACCGGCGCGAGCTGGCTGTCCTGCATGCGGTTCGCCGTCGTGCCGCAGGTGACCGCGGGCTATGCGAGCTACGCGCTGCTGCGCTTCGAGATCAACGTCCGCGAAGCCTCCGTGATGGGCTTCGTCGGCGCCGGCGGCATCGGCCAGGAGCTCGTCGTCGCCATCCGCAAGTTCTATTACTCGGACGTCAGCGCGATCCTGCTCACCATCATTGTCACCGTGTTCATCATCGACATCAGCACCGGTTGGTTGCGCGGCCGCCTGTTCGGCAAGGAGGCGCGGGCGTGACGAGGCAGCAGGCGGTCGACACGCGAGAGCTTCGCGCGCGCTATCCCGATGTGTTCGACCGTCCGGCCTCGGCGCGGCTTGCCACGCCGGCGATGATCGTCGCGGCGTTCGCGATCCTCATTTACGGCCTGGTCGATCTCGATTTCTCGCCGTCGCGATTCTTCGCAGGTCTCAGCCAGCTCGGCTGGATCAGCCTGATGATGATCCCGCCCGATCCCGGCTCGTCGCTGCCGGTCTACCTGAAGGCACTCGGCGAGACGCTGTCGATTGCACTGCTCGGCACCACGCTCGCCGCCGTCTTCGCACTCCCCGTCAGCCTTCTGGCCGCGCGCAACGTGGTGCCGTCGAAGCTCCTGCGCTTTCCCGTGCGCCGCGTGCTGGATTCGATCCGCGGCGTCGACACGCTGATCTGGGCGCTGGTGTGGATCAACGTCGTCGGGCTTGGCCCGTTCGCCGGCGTGCTTGCCATTGCGGTGTCGGATTTCGGCGCCTTCGGAAAGCTGTTCTCGGAGGCGATCGAGGCCGCCGACCAGAAGCAGGTCGAGGGCATCCGCGCCTCCGGCGGCAGCCCGCTGCACGAGATCCGCTTCGGCCTGTTGCCGCAGGTCCTGCCCGTGATCGCCGGGCAGGTGCTCTATTTCATCGAATCCAACACCCGCTCGGCCACCATCATCGGCATCGTCGGCGCCGGCGGCATCGGCCTCCAGCTCGCCGAGCAGATCCGCGTGCTGGAATGGCAGAAGGTGTCGTTCCTGATCCTGATGATCCTGGTCGCGGTCGCCGCGATCGATTTCATCTCGGGCAAGCTGCGCTTTGCGATTATTGGCAGGCGGGCTGTCGCCTGATCAAAGGTGCCGTAGGGTGGGTTAGCCGAAGGCGTAACCCACCACTGTTTATCTCCGCGGAGACAGAAGAGGTGGGTTACGCCTTCGGACTGCGCTTCGCGCAGCCCAAGGCTAACCCACCCTACGACTCCACCAGAAACTCCACCCGCTCCGCCGCGAAGCGCGAATGCTTGGTCATCAGCGGCTTGCCGTCGAGATCGTGGTCGGTCGCATCGACCACCAGGATCGGCCGTCCCAGCGCCAGATCGAGCCGGGCCGCGTCGGTGGCGTCGACGATGCCGGCGGTGATCCGGGTCGCGCCGCGGCGATAGTCGCGGACGCCGTAATGTTCCAGCAGCTTCGTCATCGAGCGCGTCGCTGCGAACACGGCGCCGGCACCCGGAAATAATTCCGCCGACAGCCAGGTGGTGGAGACGCAGATCGGCGTGCGGTCGGCAAGGCGAATCGCCTCGATCCGCACCAGCGGCGCGCCGGCCTTCAAGCCGAGCTCGCGCGCCAGCTCACGGGTCGCGACATCGTCGGTCGCCTCGATCAGCTGCCCGCGCGGCTCGCGGCCGC
>NZ_AJQF01000428.1:0-4535 GCF_000261705.1 Bradyrhizobium genomosp. III
GGGTGCGTGAGCGCAGGGGATAAGCGAGCTTCTGTGCCTCGACATAGGTTCCGCTGCCGCGCTCGGCGCGCACGAGGCCGCGCTCGGCAAGGGCTGCCAGCGCGCGCCGCACGGTGTGGCGGTTCACCCGATAGGTTTCGGCGATTTCCATCTCGCCCGGCAATTTGTCGCCGGCCGCGAAGCGGCCATCGGCGATGCCGCGCTCGATGCCGTCGGCAACGAGGCGCCATAGCGCGACGCCCGAGGAGGCGGTGCCCTGCATGCTCATGTTGCGGCAACCTACTCCAGAAATCACAGCTTTGTCACGAAACAGTCATGGCGCTCCCGTATGAAGTTGTCTATTATCATAGACAACTTCGATGCGGCAAGTTCTGTCAGAGGTTCGGTGGATCAGGTGACCCAGCACAACAACCAGCAAGCCCAGCGTCAGGCCGCCATGGCCGTGCTGGCGCACGCGGAGGCGGGCGAGATCGCCGCCCGCCTCCGCAACTTGGCTGTCCCGGCCCATCAGGATTTGCGTGCGCCCGAAAACGGCCTCGTCATGCTGCGTGGCCGGGTCGGCGGCGACGGCGCGCCCTTCAATCTCGGCGAAGCCACGGTGTCGCGCGCCGCGGTCCGGCTGGCGAGCGGCGAGGTCGGGTTCGGCTACACGCTCGGGCGCGACGGCGAGAAAGCGCGGCTGATCGCACTGTGTGACGCGCTGGCGCAGTCGCGGGATTTTGGCGCGTCGGTGGAGCGGGATGTAATCGCGCCGTTGCGTGAGCAGCTTATGATTCGCCGGAAGCAGGCGGCGGCCGAGACCGCCGCGACGAAGGTTGATTTCTACACCATGGTGCGCGGTGAGGGTTGAGGCCATGACCACGATTGCGGAATTGCCGCCCGGTTTCGCCGACAAGGTGCTGTCGGCGCAATCGACCTTTCGCTCGGTGATGGACGCGATGGCGCGGCCGGGCTCGGTCCAGCGCATCGTGCCGATGGCTGGCAAGCCGGAAACGATGATGCGCGGCACCGCCGCGATCGCGCTGACGCTGTTCGACCACGACACGCCGCTCTGGCTCGAGGCGCGGATGGCGGAGAGCCCGGACGTGGTGAAATGGCTGAAGTTCCACACCGGCGCGCCGGTGGTGCAGGATTCCTCCATCGCGAGCTTTGCGCTGATCAGTGACGGCGGTGCGCTGCCGCCGCTCGAACGCTTCGCGCTCGGCACCAGCGAATATCCGGATCGGTCCACCACATTGATCCTCCAGGTCGACAGCCTCGACGCAGGACGCAGCTTCGAGCTGCGCGGTCCCGGCATCGACGGCGCCGCGATGCTCCAGGCGTCGGTCAAGCCGTTCGATCTGTTCGAGCGCCTGCGCGTCAACGAAGCACTGTTTCCGCGCGGCATCGATGTGGTGCTGGTCGCCGATGACGCCGTGGCCGCGATCCCCCGCACCACGCGCATCGTGAGCAAGGGAAGCTAGAAGCATGTATGTCGCAGTCAAAGGCGGCGAACGCGCCATCGAGAACGCCCATCGCTTGCTCGCAGATAAGCGGCGCGGCGACCGAGGCGTTCCGGAGCTCACGCTCGACCAGATCTCGGAGCAGCTTGGGCTGGCCGTCGACCGTGTCATGAGCGAAGGCTCGCTCTATGATCGCGAGCTCGCGGCGCTCGCGATCAAGCAGGCGCGCGGCGACCTGATCGAGGCGATCTTCCTGGTTCGCGCCTTCCGCGCCACGATGCCGCGTTTCGGCGCCAGCGAGCCGGTCGACACCGGCGCGATGCGGGTGCAGCGGCGGGTGTCCTCGACCTTCAAGGACATTCCGGGCGGCCAGATCCTCGGGCCGACCTTCGACTACACCCACCGCCTGCTCGATCCCGCGCTCGCGCAAGGCTTTGTGCCGGAGGTTCCGGCAACGGCGGAAGCGTCCACTGCGCCGACCCCCCGCGTGACCGACATTCTCGGCCGCGACGGGCTGATCGAATCCTCGCCGCAGGCCGAAGACGGCGCCAGCGTCGGCGATCTCACCCGCGAGCCGCTGAATTTTCCGGCGGACCGCGATCTGCGCCTGCAAAACCTCGCGCGCGGCGACGAAGGTTTCCTGCTGGCGATGGGCTATTCCACCCAGCGCGGCTATGGCCGCAACCATCCTTTCGCGGGCGAGATCCGCTTCGGCGAGGTCGAGGTGGAATTCCTGGCGGACGACGTCGGCTTCGCCGTGCCGCTCGGCGCGATCGAGCTCACGGAGTGCCAGATGGTCAACCAGTTCAAGGGCTCCGCGACGGAAGCGCCGTGCTTCACCCGCGGCTATGGCCTCGCCTTCGGCCAGAGCGAGCGCAAGACGATGTCGATGGCGCTGGTCGATCGCGCGCTACGCGCCCGCGAGCTCGGCGAGGAGGCACTCGCCCCCGCGCAAGATGAAGAATTCGTGATGTCGCATTCGGACAACGTCCAGGCCACCGGCTTTGTCGAGCATCTGAAGCTGCCGCATTATGTCGACTTCCAGTCCGAGCTCGGCCTGCTCCGCAAGCTGCGCCAAGAATTTTCCGATGCCCAGGCGCCTGACGCCATGAAGGAGGCCGCGGAATGAACGCGCCCGCCTACAATTTCGCCTATCTCGACGAGCAGACCAAGCGGATGATCCGCCGCGCGATCCTGAAGGCGATCGCCATTCCCGGCTATCAGGTGCCGTTCGCCAGCCGCGAGATGCCGATGCCCTATGGCTGGGGCACCGGCGGCGTGCAGGTCACCGCTGCGATCCTCGGTCCCGCCGACGTGCTGAAGGTGATCGACCAGGGCTCCGACGACACCACCAACGCGATCTCGATCCGAAAATTCTTCGCCAAGACCGCCGGCGTCGCCACGACCACGGCGACGGATGAGGCGACCGTGATCCAGACCCGCCACCGCATCCCCGAGGCGACGCTGCACGCAGACCAGGTGCTGGTCTATCAGGTGCCGATCCCGGAGCCGTTGCGCTTCCTCGAGCCGCGCGAGACCGAGACGCGGCGCATGCATGCGCTGGCCGAATACGGCCTGATGCATGTGAAGCTCTATGAGGACATCGCCCGCTTCGGTCACATCGCCACCGCCTACGCCTATCCGGTCAAGGTCAATGCGCGCTATGTGATGGATCCGTCGCCGACGCCGAAATTCGACAATCCCAAGATGGACAATTGCCCGGCGTTGCAATTGTTCGGCGCCGGCCGCGAGAAGCGCATCTATGCGATCCCGCCTTATACGCAGGTGGTGTCGCTCGATTTCGAGGATCACCCGTTCGAACCCTACCGCTTCAACGCGCCCTGCGCGCTGTGCGGCGCGGAGAATTCCTATCTCGACGAGATCGTCACCGACGACAAGGGCGGACGGATGTTCGTGTGCTCGGACACCGATTATTGCGAGGGCCGTCAGGCCGCCGGCCATCACGGCAGCCTCAGTGCCGCGCCGTACAAGGAGAAGGCGCAAGGAGGCACCAATGGTTGATCAGGCCGCGCTCGAAAACGACCAGCCGCTGCTGGTCGCGACCTCCCTCAGCAAATCCTTCGGCCGCATCGCCGCCTGCCGCGACGTCTCCTTCTCGCTCTATCCCGGCGAGGTGCTGGCGATCGTCGGCGAATCAGGTTCGGGCAAGTCGACGCTGCTGCAACTGCTGTCGGGCCAGCTTGCGGCCAGCGGCGGCCATGTGTCCTATCGGATGCGCGACGGTGTCGCCCGCGATCTCGCCTCGCTCGGCGAAGCCGAGCGGCGCTTCCTGTACCGCACCGACTGGGGTTTTGTGCATCAGGATCCCGCCCAGGGCTTGCGCATGGCGGTCTCGGCCGGCGCCAATGTCGGCGAGCGGCTGATGGCGGTGGGGTGGAATCACTATGGCCGCATCCGCGAGACTGCCTCCGACTGGCTCACCCGCGTCGAGATCGACACCGCGCGCATCGACGATGCGCCGCGCACCTATTCCGGCGGCATGCGCCAGCGCCTCCAGATCGCGCGCAACCTCGTCACCGAGCCGCGGCTGGTGTTCATGGACGAGCCGACCGGCGGCCTCGACGTGTCCGTGCAGGCGCGCCTGCTCGACCTCCTGCGCAGCCTCGTCGCCGAGCTGCATCTCGCCGTCATCATCGTCACCCATGACCTCGCGGTCGCGCGGCTCTTGTCGCACCGCGTGATGGTGATGAAGGGCGGCCGCGTCATCGAGACCGGTCTCACCGATCAGGTGCTCGACGATCCCCGCGAGCCCTATACGCAACTCCTCGTCTCCTCGATTCTGCCGCCATGAGATTTCCGATGACCGCCATGATCGACGTTGCGAACGCCAACAAGACCTTCACCATGCACCTGCAGGGCGGCATCGAATTGCCGGTCGTCAGCGGCGTGACCTTCCAGGTCAATCCGGGCGAGTGCGTCGTGCTCTCCGGGCCATCCGGCGCCGGCAAGTCCTCGATCCTGAAAATGATCTTCGGCAACTACCGCTGCGATAGCGGCCGCATCGGCATCCGCCATCGAGGCGCGGTGATTGATCTGGCCAGCGCCGAGCCGCGGCAGATCCTCAACGTCCGC
>NZ_AJQF01000429.1:0-18746 GCF_000261705.1 Bradyrhizobium genomosp. III
CAGTTCCTGCGCGCGGTGCCGCGCGTGGCCACCATCCACGTCGTCGCCGAACCGCTGATCGTCAACGGCATGGCCCGCACTGAGGCGCAGGCCCGCGCCGGCGAGCTGCTGCACCGCCTCAACATCCCCGAGCGCCTCTGGCAGCTTCCGCCCGCGACCTTCTCCGGCGGCGAGCAGCAGCGCGTCAACATCGCGCGCGGCTTCATCTCGGACCTGCCGATCCTGCTGCTGGACGAGCCGACCGCCTCGCTCGATGCCGCCAACCGCGCCGTCGTGGTCGAGCTGGTCGCCGAGAAGAAACGCCAGGGCGTCGCCATGGTCGCCATTGTCCATGACGACGAAATCCGTCATCTGATTGCCGACCGCATCGTCGACGTCACCAGCTTCGCCGCCGCGGCCTGAGGGACATGGAAATGAACGCCAAGCCGAAGGACATTGTGATCGCCAACGCCAGGATCGTGCTGGCCGACCGGGTGATCGAGCAGGGCTGGCTCGCTCTTGCCGACGGGCGCATTGCCGAGATCGGCGATGGGACTGCGCCTGCGGGCGCCGAGGATGCCGGCGGCGATTTGATCATGCCGGGGCTGATCGAGCTGCACACCGACCATCTCGAAGCCCATTACGTGCCGCGGCCAAAGGTGTTCTGGAATCCGGTTGCCGCCGTCATCTCCTACGACGGCCAACTCGCGACTTCGGGCATCACCACCGTGTTCGATTCGCTTCGGGTCTGGCGCGAGGACGGCGCCGAGGAAGTGGACGGCCGGGCCGGCGTGCTCGCCGCCGCGATCACGACCGCGCGCGACGCCAGCCTGCTGCGCGCCGACCACTTCCTGCATCTGCGCTGCGAAATCCCGATGCCGAGCGTGGTCGAGGAGGCCAGGGAGCTGATCGACCGTCCCGACGTCAAGCTGATGTCGCTGATGGACCACACCCCCGGTCAGCGTCAGTTCCGCGACGAGGTCAAGCTGCGTGACTATTACCGCGGCAAGGGCGGCGGCAAGACCGATGCCGAGCTCGACGAACTGTTCGCAAAGCGCTTCGAATATCAAAAGCTCTATGCCGCCACCAATATGCGCGAGATCGTGTCGCTGGCGCATCAGTACCAGATCCCGCTCGCGAGCCACGACGACACCACCGAGGAGAACGTCGCGGATGCCGTGCGCGACCGCGTGTCGGTGGCGGAATTCCCGACCACGCTCGAGGCCGCGCGCGGCTTGCACGAGGCCGGCATCGACATCCTGATGGGCGCGCCGAACGTCGTGCGCGGCGGATCGCATTCCGGCAACATCGCCGCGGTCGATCTCGCCCGCGAGGGCCTGCTCGATATCCTGTCGTCGGACTACATTCCGTCGAGCCTCCTGATGGGCGCGCTGCAATTGCCCGAGCATGTGCCCGCCATCGGCCTTCCCGCGGCGATCCGCACCGTGACGAAGGCGCCCGCGGAAGCGGTGGGCCTCACCGACCGCGGCGAGGTCGCGATCGGCAAGCGCGCCGACCTCATTCGCGTGCATGTTGCCGGCAGTGTTCCCGTCGTCCGCAGCGTCTGGCGCGAAGGAAGCCGCGTCGCATGAGCGAGATCCCGGCCATGGCGCAGGACGACGCGGGCGCGATCGGTCCCGGCCGGCTCGTGCTCGTGGTCGGTCCCAGCGGCGCCGGCAAGGACACGCTGCTGCGGCTCGCGCAGGCGGCCTGCGTTGACGATCACGACATTGTCTTCCCGCGCCGAATCGTGACGCGTGAATCCTCCGCCGACGAAGACAATGTCGCGCTCGGCTTCGACCAATTCCGCCGCGCGTGCGAGCATGGCGATTTCGCCGTGCATTGGGACGCGCACGGGCATTCCTATGCGCTGCCGCTCGCCATCAACGAGGATATCCGCGCCGGCCGCACGGTCGTCGCCAATGTCTCGCGCACGGTGATCGGCGCGCTGCGCCAGACCTACGCCGACGTCGTGGTGGTCGCGATCACGGCGCCGCCGGATGTGCTGGCCGCGCGGCTGGCCGCGCGCGCGCGACAGAGCGACGGCAATATCGCCGAGCGCCTCACTCGCAGCGTCGACGACAGGTCGGCGCAGGCGGATGTCACCATCCTCAATGCCGGTAGCGCCGAGTATCACGCCCGCCAGCTCGTGCGCGTGATCAGGAACGAAGGCTGGCACGATCAGCCAGTACAGCAAGGAGGACGGAATGTCGGTGATTGAAACGATCGAACAGCTGGAGGCCATCTACGGCGCCACCAACGACGCCTCGACCGTGAAAGTCGCCGACCACGTCACCCCGCTCTACCGCGTCTTCATCGAGAAGGCGCCGTTCGCCGCGCTTGCCACCATCGGCCCCGAGGGCATCGACTGCTCGCCGCGTGGTGATTTGCCCGGCTTCGTCCGTATCCATGATCCCAAGACGCTGATGCTGCCGGATCGCCGCGGCAACAATCGTGTCGACTCCTTGCGCAACATCGTGCGCGATCCCAGGGTGTCGTTGATGTTCCTGATCCCCGGCTCCGGCAATGCGGTTCGTGCCAACGGTCGCGCACATCTATCCATCGATCCCGAGCTGCTGGCCTCGTTCAAGGTGGAAGGCAAGGCGCCGCGCAGCGTCATGGTGATGAAGGTGGACGAAATCTACTTCCAGTGCGCCCGCGCCATCGTCCGCTCCGACCTCTGGAATCCCGACAAGCGTATCGATCCGAAGACGCTGCCGACGCCGGGCCAGATCCTCGCCGAGATGAGCGACAACCAGGTCGGCGGCGCGGAGTACGATCGCATCTGGCCGGAGCGCGCCGCCGCGACGATGTGGTGACGTTCCGCGCTCTCTTGTCTCCCTGGCCCCGCTCTTGCGGGGAGAGGGCGGGGTGAGGGGTTCTCTCCGCAAGTTCAGTATCGTAGGGTGGGCAAAGGCGCGCTTGCGCCGTGCCCACCTCCTGTCCAACATCGCGACAGATCGTGGGCACGCTTCCGCCTTCGCTCTTCGAGCTACGGCGGACAAGTCGCTTTGCCCACCCTACAAGAGCCCGGCATATCGCCGCGGCGATCCTTGCCGCGCAAGATGAATCCGCCTGCAAGCGCTTCCTGTGGGAGAAGCACCCCCGCGCGCGGCCCGCAAATATGGATAGCCATTTCATTGACCAATCGCGGCAATCGCCGGATATTTGCGGCATCGAAACTGCTCCTCGAGTCCACGCCGCACCATGAGAACCGATCGCCCGCGCACTTCCAATGACATGCATGCGTGCATGACGCGGCGCTGTTTCTCGGCTGCGACGGGCGCCTGTTGTTGTTGCTGACCTCGTCCTAGCAACATCCACACCGCAAATTTGCAAGTCAGGAGCGCCGGAATTCCGGCGAACGAGCAGTCATGTCTCAGGCCCAGTCCAACGCCTACATCATCGAGATCCACGACCGTGCCGCCGGCATCGTCACGAGGGATGCCCGCGGCTTCCGCTTCTTCTCCTCCGAGCGCCTGTTTGACAGTCTCGAAGGCCGTCAGTTCCGCTCGGCGCGAGAGGCCGAGCGCGCGGCCCGCGCGGTGCTCTCCGAGCGGAGCCGGCGCGCGAATTCTCCGTTCTTCGCCAACTGAATCCAACGCAAAGGAACGCAACATGATTGCACGACGCCATTTTCTGACCGCAGCGCTGCTCGTCGCGACCGCATTCAATGTGTCCGCGCACGCCGAGGACAAGCCCGCGGAGATCCGGATCGGCACGCAGAAGGGTGGCTTCTTCCCGGCCGTGCGCCAGCGTCAGACACTCGAAAACGCCTTCAGGCCGCTCGGCATCGAGGTCAAATGGGTCGACTTCCAGTTCGGTCCGCCGCTGCTGGAGGCCATCAATGTCGGTAGCGTCGATTTCGGCTTCGTCGGCGATACGCCGCCGATTTTCGCGCAAGCGGGCGGCGCCAGGATCCGCTACGTCGCGGCTGTGAAGTCCGAAGGCGACAATCAGGCGATCATCGTGCCGAAGGATTCACCGATCAAGACGCTCGCCGACCTCAAGGGCAAGCGCGTCGCCTTCGGCAAGGGATCGAGCGCGCACAATCTGCTGGTCGCATCGCTCGACAAGGCCGGGCTGTCCTGGTCTGATATCACGCCGGCGCCGCTCGCGCCGGCTGATGCGACCGCGGCTTTCGTCAAGGGCTCGGTCGACGCCTGGTCGATCTGGGATCCGTATCTGGCGCTCGCCGAACTGAAGGAGGGCGCGCGGGTGATCGCGTTCGACAAGGACGTGCACAGGCCGAACGCCTACTACATCGCCAACACGGATTTCGTCGAGAAATATCCGTCGCTGGTCGCCCGGCTCAACACCACCTTCGCCTCGGAAGGCGCCTGGGCGAACTCACATCACGAGGAGGTCGCGAAGGCGCAGTCCGAGGCGACCGGTGTCGACATCGAGGCCGTCCGCCGCTTCGTCAATCGATCGACTTACAGCGTGGTGCCGCTCGACGCCGAGGTGATCAAGACCCAGCAGGCCGTCGCCGACCGCTTTGCAAAGCTCGGCCTGATCCCGAAGCCGGTCAACGTCTCCGACATCGTCTGGAAGTGGACGCCGGGGTCCTGAGATAACGCGACGGCGTCATGCCCGGGCTTGTCCCGGGCATCCACGTTCTTTGTGTTGCAAGAAAGATCGTGGATGGCCGGGACAAGCCCGGCCATGACGCCGTGGAAGTTCTTGCGGCCGAACTCTCAGCCCCTCAGCGCCGCCAGCAATTCATCCGGGCGCTCGGCCATGATCATGTGGCCGGCGCCCGGCACAACGACGGTCTTCGCATGCGGGATGGCGGCCGCAAGCGTCTTGCCCGCCTTCGCCGGCGTCATCATGTCGCGTTCGCCGAGAATCAATGTCGTCGGCACCTTCACACTCGCGGCAGCGGTCAGCGCATTCGCGTAGGCATTGCAGGCCGACAGATCCCTGAACAGCACGCCCGGCTCGCAAGACTTCAGCACCGCCTGCGCGCCGCCATGCATCCACAGGCCCGGCGCGAGACTGCCGCCGAGCTCGGCGTTGAATCCGAGGCCCCAGATCGAGACCATGTCGTTGGCGTCCTGCGAGTTGGCCTCGGCGGCCTTCAACAAATCCGGGCCGACCGTCATGGTCGCGGCGGTGCCGATCAGGCTCAGCGCGGAAACCTTGTCGGGGTGACGGGCCGCCGTCTCCAGCGAGATCAGCGATCCCATGGAATGGCCGATCAGATGCGCCTTCGCAGCTCCCGCCGCATCGAGCAGCGCCGCGGTCCAGTCGGCCATCTCGGCGATGCTGCCGAGCGAAGGCCCGCTAGAGCGGCCGTGGCCGGGAAGGTCCGACGCCAGCACGGAAAAACCGTGATGGGCGAACCAGCGCGTATGCAGCGCCCAGGTCGAATGGTCGAAGCCGGCGCCGTGGATGAAGACGACCGCGGGCAGCGACTTGTCGAATTCGCGGCCGCCGGTTGCGGCAAACACATCAAGGCCGTTGACGGAGAGCTTCATGGTGTCAGACCTTCTGCGAGATGCGCAGCGCCTGCGCGAGATCGTCGATGATGTCGCCGGCGGTCTCGATGCCGACCGAGAGCCGCACCAGTTCCTCGCCGATACCAGCGGCCTTGAGTTGCTCGGCATCCATCTGCTGATGGGTGGTCGAGGCTGGGTGGATCACCAGCGTCTTGGCGTCGCCGACATTGGCGAGATGGCTGATCATGCGCAGGCTTTCGATGAACTTGCGCCCGGCGGGCCGCCCGCCCTTGATGCCGAAGGAGATGATCGAGCCGGCACCGCGCGGCAGCAGTTGCTTGGCTAGCTGATAGTCCGTGTGCGTCTCCAGCGAGGGATGCAGCACCCAGTCGACGGCCTTGTTGGACTTCAGGGCCTCCAGCACGAGGTGCGTGTTCTGCATGTGACGGTCCATGCGCACGCCCAGCGTCTCGACGCCCTGCAGAAGCTGGAACGCGTTGGTCGGCGACAGGCAGGCTCCGAAATCGCGCAAGCCTTCGGTGCGCGCACGCATGATGAAGGCGGCGGTGCCGAACTGCTCGTCGAAGACGATGCCGTGATAGCCGCCATAGGGCTCGGTCAGCACGCCGAACTTGCCCGATGCGCGCCAGTCGAAGCGGCCGCCGTCGACGATGGCGCCGCCGATCGCGATGCCGTGGCCGCCGATCCATTTGGTCGCCGAATGCATGACGATGTCGGCCCCGAGCTCGATGGGCCGGCTGAGATAGGGCGTGGCAAAGGTGTTGTCGATCAGCAGCGGAATTTTTGCGTCATGGGCGATCTGAGCGACCTTGGGAATGTCGAGTACTTCCAGCCCGGGATTGCCGATGGTCTCGCCGATCACGAGCTTGGTGTTGGGCCTGAT
Organism: Bradyrhizobium genomosp. III; assembly: GCF_000261705.1. Lineage (NCBI taxonomy): Bacteria > Pseudomonadati > Pseudomonadota > Alphaproteobacteria > Hyphomicrobiales > Nitrobacteraceae > Bradyrhizobium > Bradyrhizobium genomosp. III. The sequence continues at coordinate 6,325 of NZ_AJQF01000429.1, forward strand.
TGCCGCGCGGAACGCATCGAGATCGCGCGGCTTCACGAAAGTGGTGGTGATGCCGAAGCGCGGCAGCGTGTGTGCCAGCAGGTTGATGGTGCCGCCATAGAGCGAGCTCGACGCCACGATGTGATCGCTGGCGCTCAGCAGCGTCGCGATCGCCAGATGCAGCGCGGCCATGCCGCTCGCAGTGCAGATCGCGCCGACGCCGCCCTCCAGCGCCGCCAGCCGCTCCTCCAGCACGCCCGTGGTCGGATTGGAGATGCGCGTATAGATGTGGCCGGCGCGCTCCAGATTGAACAGTGCGGCGGCGTGGTCGGAATCCTGGAACACGTAGGACGTGGTCTGGTAGATCGGGACCGCGCGGGCTCCGGTCACGGGATCCGGATGCTGGCCCGCATGCAGGCTCAGGGTCTCGAAGGCAGGCGGTTTTGGCGCGGGCATGCGGGGGCCTCGTTGGTCGGTCGGCGGAGGGGGCGTTGTGCCATAAAAATGCGCGCGAAGTCAGCCCATTCGCAGAGAAGGTGCGCCCCCTCGCCCCGCTTGCGGCTGGGCTATCGTATATGGTGTGCACGATGCGGCGGCATTGGCAGTCGGCTCCCTCTCCCGCTTGCGGGGGAGGGCTGGGGTGGGGGCTGCCTCCGCATTGGGATTGTTGAGAATTGCGGAGGATGTCCCCAAGTGGTGAGAACCCTCACCCGCCGCGCTCTGCGAGCGCGTCGGCCTCTCCCGCAAGCGGGAGAGGCGGAGCAAGCCCGCGGTCCTCGTGAAATCCATATGCGATAGCCCTGCCGCGAGCGGGGCGAGGTGAAACGGCGCCGTCCGCGCTTCAACCCCCGATCGCCTGCTCGATACTCCGCGCCTCCCGTAACAAGATCTCCGCGACCTCCTGCTCGCGGCGGGGGCCGAGCCTCGTTCGAACGGCGGAAACGGTGATGGCGGCGGCCGGTCGCCCATCCGGGGTCTTGATCCAGGTCGAGATCGATTTCGTGCCCTGCACGAGGCCGATTTCCCTCAGGCCGTATCCGAGCCGTCGCGCGGCGGTGACCTCGCCGAGGACCGTCGCCACATCGGTCTTGTAAGCCTCGAACCGCTTCTCGTTCGCTGCGACGATCTTTCGCGCCTCCGGCGCCGGCATCGCGGCGAGGATGGCGACGCCGGCACTGGAGACGCCGAGCGGCCGGCGCGCGCCGACCTCGATCGACAGCACCTGGATCGGATAGATTCCGATCCTGCGATCGACGCACAGCGTGTCGTTGCCGGTGCGCACCGTCAGGAACATCGTGTCGCCGATTTCGGTGGAAGCACGTTGCAGCGATGGATTGGCGGCGATCAGCAGCCGCGACGGCCGCGGCCGTGCCAGCGCCAGCTCCGGCACCTGGTTGCCGATCGCGTAGCGGCCGGTCCGCTCGTGTCGCTCGACGATGCCTTCCTCGATCAGCACATGGATGATGCGATGCACGGTCGGACGGGTGAGACCGGTCGCCCGGATCACCTCGGCCAATGGCACACCGTCCTCGCGACCCGCGGCAAGAATGCGTAGCACGGCGAGGGCGCGCCGGATCGCCTGCGCGCCCTGCCGCGGTGATATCGCGTTGCGGGCGATTCGCGTCTTGTCCATAATATGGACAAGAACGCCACAATTCACTCGACAGGACAAGCGCGCATCTGGAGATTGCGCCCCGATCGAGCTGCCGTGCGCATCGCCGCACGCGACATGGAATTGGAAGCGCTGCCGGGAGGTTAACATGAGATTAATCTGGATTGCCATAGCTGCCGCCACCGCGATGCTGGCAGGGCCCGCGTCGGGCCAGCAATGGCCGGCCCGCAGCGTCAAGCTGATCGTGCCTTATCCGGCCGGCGGCAATGTCGACAGCGCCGCGCGCATCGTCGCCGACAAGCTTCAGGAAAAGCTCGGCCAGCCCTTCATCATCGAGAACAAGGCCGGCGCCGGCGGCATGATCGCGGGCGAGGCGTTCGCGAAATCCGCGCCCGACGGCTACACGCTGTTCGTCGGCGCCAACGGCCCGGTGCTGTTCGCAACCGAGATTAACAAGCGCGAAGCCTATAATTGGAAAAAGGACTTCATGCCGATCTCGACCATCTCGATGACACCGCTGGTGCTCGAGGTGCATCCGTCGGTGCAGGCGACGACGCTGAAGGAATTCCTCGATCTCGCCAAGCGCGAGCCCGGCAAGTTGACCATGGCCTCGCCCGGCCCCGGCACCACCAACCATCTGCTCAGCGAGCTGATGCAGTCGAACCTCGAGCTGCAATGGGTCACCGCGCATTACCGCGGCAATGCGCCGGCGATCAACGATCTGCTCGGCGGCCAGGTGCAGTTCGCCTTTGACCAGCTTACGGTCAGCCTCCAGCACATCAAGGCCGGCCTGTTTCGCGCGCTCGCCGTCACCAGCCCGCACCGGCTGAAATCGCTGCCCGACGTGCCGACCTTCGCCGAGCTCGGCTACAAGGACTTTGACGGCCAGACGTTTACGGGCCTGTTCGCTCCATCAGGCACGCCGGCGCCCGTCATCGACAAGCTGCACGAGACGCTGGTCGCGATCCTGAAGGACCCTGCCGTAGTCGACAAATTCGAAAAGCTCGGCGGCGAAGCCACGCCGATGACGCCGGACGAGTTCAAGGCCTACCTCGAGCGCGAGGACGCCAAGTGGATTCCGGTGGTGCGCAAGGCCAACATCAGGGCGGATTGATCGATGCGGATCGATCCCACCGAGCTCGGCGCCGAGCGCATCTACCGCCTGATGACCGGCATCGTGGTGCCGCGTCCGATCGCCTGGGTGACCAGTCTGTCAGCCACGGGCGTGCTCAACCTCGCGCCGTTCAGCGCCTTCACCTTCGTCTCGCAGAAGCCGCCGATGCTCGCCATCAGCGTCGGCCGCAAGGGCGCCGACTACAAGGACACCGCGCACAACATTCTCGACACCGAGGAATACGTCATCCACATCGCCGATACGCCGCTGATGTCGGCGGTGCACGACTCATCGGTCGAGCATCCGCCTGAAATCAGTGAGGTCGAGCATCTCGGCCTGGAGACGATTCCGAGCGAGCGCATCAAGGTGCCGCGGCTTGCCGCCGCGCCGGCGGCGATGGAATGCCGCTTCCGGCAGTGTCTCGAGTTCGGCGAGGCCAAGAGCCGGCTGATCGTCGGTGAGGTCGTGATGTTCCATTTGCGCGACGGCCTCGTGAACGACGGCAAGGTCGAGACCAAGGCGCTCGACCCGATCGCGCGCATCGGCGGTCCCCGTTACGCCCGCCTCGGCGAGATCGTGACGCTGAACACCGTATTTCAGACGCCCAAATCGAAAGACTGAGCGCGCCGCCAGCCGCGCTGCCCGACACAAATTGGAGAACGACCATGCGACTCCTGAGCTATCTCGTGGACGGAGAGCCGCGCTACGGCGCGGCCGTCGCTGACGGCGTGATCGATCTGACCAGGCGGATCGGCCGCGACTTCTCCGACGTGAAGGCGCTGATCGCGGCCAACGCGCTGTCCGATGCGCAGGAAGCGATCGCGGGCGCGACGCCGGACTATGCGCTCGACGATCTCGTCCTGCTGCCGCCGGTGCTGGCGCCGGAAAAGCTCTGGTGCATCGGCGTCAACTACGCCGAGCGCAATGCGGAATATAAAGACAATTCGGACCTGCCCAAATATCCGAGCCTGTTCGTGCGCAGCATGTCGTCGATATCAGGCTCCGGCCAGCCGCTCGAGAAGCCCAAGGTTTCGGATCAGCTCGACTATGAAGGCGAGCTCGTCATCGTGATCGGGCAGGGCGGTCGTCATATCCCGCGCGAGAAGGCGTGGGGGCACATCTTCGGCATGACGCTGTGCAACGAGGGCACGATTCGCGACTGGCTGCGGCACGGCAAGTTCAACGTCACGCAAGGCAAGAATTTCGACCGCTCCGGCAGCATCGGCCCGTGGATCGTCACGTCGGACGAACTCGACCCGCGCGGCCCGCATGACATCACCACGCGCGTCAATGGCGAGGTGCGGCAGCAGGACACCACCGAGCGGCTGATGTTCCCGTTCGATTATCTGATCTCCTATCTCTCGACCTTCGCGACGCTGAAGCCCGGCGACATGATCGTGACCGGCACGCCGACGGGGGCAGGCGTTCGCTTCGATCCGCCGCGCTGGCTGAAGGTTGGCGACGTCGTCGAGGTCGAGTCCAGCCGCATCGGCATGCTGCGCAACACCGTCGCGGCGGAGCAGTAAACCATGCTCGACGCCGCCACGATCGAACGGCTTGCCGCGCGCCTGGATGAAGCGGAGCGCACCAAGACGCTGATCCCGATGTTCACGAAGGACTATCCCGACTTCAGCATCGAGGATGCCTACGCCGTCCAGCGCAGCTGGACAAAACTCCAGCTCGGCCGCGGCCGGGTCATCAAGGGCCACAAGATCGGCCTGACCTCGAAGGCGATGCAGAATGCGGTCGGCATCAGCGAGCCGGATTACGGCGTGCTGTTCGCCGACATGTTCTATGCCGACGCCACGCCGATTCCGTTCGATCGCTTCCACGCGCCGCGGATCGAGGTCGAGCTCGCCTTCGTGCTGAAGGCGCCGCTGCGCGGTCCCGACTGCACCATCTTCGACGTGCTCAACGCCACCGACTACGTCACGCCGGCGCTGGAGATTCTTGAAACGCGCATGCACCGCGTCGATCCCGAGACCGGCAAGACGCGAAAGGTCATGGACACGATCTCGGACAACGCGGCGAATGCGGCGCTGGTGCTCGGCGGCCGGCCGTTCCGCCCGCTCGATGCGGATCTGCGCTGGATCGGCGCGCTTCTGTTCCGCAACGGCGAGGTCGAGGAAACCGGGCTTGCTGCCGGCGTGCTCAATCACCCCGCCAACGGCATCGCCTGGCTCGCCAACCGCCTCGCGCCGCATGACGAGCATCTCAAGGCCGGCGAAGTCGTGCTGGCGGGCTCGTTCACGCGCCCTGTCGACATCCGCCGCGGCGACACCTTCCATGCCGATTACGGTCCGTTCGGCTCGGTGTCGTGCCAGTTCGTCTGAAGCAGTAAGCAAAAGGGAGCGCAGCATGACACGGCGCAAGAGCATCCACATCGGCGGCTTCAAGCACGTCAATCCGATTCCGAACGCCTGCCGTATCGGCAATCTCGTGATGTCCGGCGTCATCCTCGGCCGCGATCCCGCGACCAACGCGATGCCCGAGAGCCTGGATGCCCAATGCGCCAACATGTTCGCGCATATGAAGGCGATCGTGGAAGCCGCCGGCGGCAGCACCGACGACATCATCAAGATGACGGTGTGGCTGAAGGACCGCACGCAGCGCGGTCCCGTCAATGTCGAATGGCTCAAGATGTTTCCGGACGAGCATTCCCGCCCGGCACGTCACGCGCTGCCGATGGACAATATGGACGGCGGCGCGCTGGTGCAGTGCGACTTCACCGCCGTGATCGACTGAAGGAGCATCGCATGCCGACCTATTTGCCGTTCGATCCCAATCCGCGCCGCCCGGTCAAGGCCCCGCCGCCAAAGACCGTCGACAGCCAGTTTCATGTGCTGGGGCCCATCGACAAATATCCGGAGCGCCCCGGTGCGGCCTATCGGATGCCGACTGCGACCTGGGAGGCTGCGCTGCGCGTGCACAAGACGCTCGGCATCGAGCGCGGCATCATCGTGCAGACCACGACCTACGGCGCCGACCACGCCGTCGTGCTCGACGGGCTCAAAGCGATGGGTCCGAACTATCGCGGCTGCGCCAACGCGCTGGTGTTCGCGGAGGCGAACGACGCCTATCTCGCCAGGCTGCATGACGCCGGCGTGCGCGGCGCGCGCTTCAGCTTCCGCCAGGAGCTCGGCGCCGTGCTCTCGGATGCTGATTTCGCCCGCGCCATTGCCCGCATTCGCGAGCTCGGCTGGTACGTCAAGATCCAGCCGGAGAAGGACGGCATCATGTCGAGCGTCGCCAAATACGAGAATCTCGACGTCCCCGTGCTGATCGATCACATGGCGCGCCCTGATCCCGAGGCCGGCAGGAACGATCCGAATTTGCGCAAGATGCTGGAGCTGCTCGAGAAGGGCAATTTCTGGGTCATGCTGTCACTCGGCGAGAAGACCTCGAAAGCCGGCGCTCCTTACGACGACGTGATCCCGATCGCGCGCGCCTATATCGAGGCCGCCGTCGACCGCTGCGTCTGGGCCAGCGACTGGCCGCACCCGGTCTCCGTGAAGCAGCCGCCCAACGACGCCGATCTGCTCGAGCTGATGTACCGCTACGCGCCCGACCAGACGGAGCTGGAGAAGATTCTCGTCCACAATCCGGCAATGCTGTTCGGCTTTCCGGATTAGAATTCGAGTTGTCGCCACAAACGCGGTGCACTCCCTCCCCCGCCGGCGGGAGAGGGCGCACTTCTGGCGGGGGCGCTCGATCGCGCTCACGCCGCCGGCTGTTGCGCCAGCCGATCGCGCACCTGCGCCGCGATCTCGAACGAGCGCAGCCGCGCGGTGTGGTCGTAGATCTGCCCGGTGGTGATCAGCTCGTCCGCGCCGGTATCAGTGATCAGCGCCTTCAGCTTCGCTTCGACCACATCAGGCGAGCCGACCGCGGAGCAGGACAGCGATTGGCCGACCATGGCCTTTTCCGCCGGCGACCACAGCGCATCCATGTCGTCCACAGGCGGCGGCAGCGGGCCGGGCGTGCCGCGGCGCAAATTGATGAACTGCTGCTGCAGCGAGGAGAACATCCGCTGCGCCTCCGCGTCGCTATCGGCCGCGAACACGTTGACGCCGACCATCGCATAGGGCTTGTCGAGCTGCGCTGACGGCTCGAAGCGCGCGCGATATTCGCGCAGCGCCGGCATCATCATCTGCGGCGCGAAATGCGAGGCGAAGGCGAACGGCAGCCCGAGCATTGCGGCAAGCTGCGCGCCAAACGTGCTCGATCCCAAAATCCACAGCGGCACCTTGGTCCCCATGCCGGGCACGGCACGGATCGCCTGGTTCGGCTGCACATCGCCAAGCAGCGCCTGCAACTCCAGCACGTCATGCGGAAAATTCTCGGACGCGGCGGCAAGGTCGCGCCGCATCGCCCGCGCGGTGAACTGGTCGGTGCCCGGCGCGCGCCCGAGCCCGAGGTCGATCCGCCCGGGATAGAGCGATTCCAGCGTGCCGAACTGCTCGGCGATGACCAGCGGCGAATGGTTCGGCAGCATGACGCCGCCGGAGCCGACGCGGATCGTCCTGGTGCCGCCCGCGATATGCCCGATCACCACCGACGTCGCCGCGCTCGCGATGCCCGTCATGTTGTGATGCTCGGCGAGCCAGAACCGCTTGAAGCCCCAGCCTTCCGCGTGCCGGGCGAGATCCAGCGAGTTGCGGAACGCCTGCGCGGCGTCGCCGCCCTGGCAAATCGGCGCGAGGTCGAGCACGGAGAAGGGGATCATGGGAAGGGTACCGGTGGGAAGAAACTGTGCCACCACATGTAGTGTCCGTGGGCAGGAAGGGTAGAGCACTTGCGAAACCCAACATCCTTCGCCGTCGAACGAGCCAGATGGGTTTCGCTCCGCTTGAACCATTCTGCGAAGCTGTTCGAGCGGCCGCGCGCTCGTTCACAACACTGTTATTGCGACCCGTTGCGCCCTTCGCCGCAACTGGGCGTTTCTGGCCTGGTGTTGTATGTTTTGCGCAGCCATTGCCCGGTAGTCGCGTGTCCCGGACGCGGTGCAGCGTGAAACGCTGCTCCGCAGAGCCGGAACCGATCTGGCTAGGCCCGGCTCTGCAGCTCATCACTGCGTGCTGCACCGCGTCCGGGGCACGAGAAATCATCGCACGGCGCGCGATCGCGCCGACCGCCCGGAGGAACTGACATGACCACGGTCGTATTCAATCGCCGCAATCTCCTCGTCGCCGGTGGCTCCGTTCTGGCGGCCGGCGCTTCCGGCCTCCTGCTGCCGGCCCGTGCGGCAGGCCTCGCGCCGACGGAAACGATGTCGGGCGGCGCCAACAACTACCGCAAGGGCGCGGCGATCGTGGATCGGATCGGCAAGGGTGGTTTCTGGATGAGCGGCACCGTGCGCCGCGCCGGCGACGGCGCTCCGCTCGCGGGGCAGCGTATCCAGATCTGGGCGCACACGACCGAAGGCCAGGAGCACGAGCCGCAGAGCCACGGCGCCACGCTCACCGACAAGGACGGCAAGTTCCGGCTCGAGATGCCGCAGATCATTCCGATCTTCGGCCAGCCGCATGGTCACCTCGCCTATGACAGCGGCGAATTCAAAACCGTCTTTCTGCGGCCGGTGATGCGCAGCGCCAAGGACACCAGCCTCGAGGCGCACTTCGTCCTGCAGCCGGCCTGATCGGGCCAGCGAATGACGGGGTGGAGATCGGCCCGGGCGATCCTGATCTGGGTTGCCCTCGCCCTGGCCATCGGCGTGCCGATCGCTGCCGCTGCGACAAGCGAGCAGCTCGCATGGCGCGGGCCGGTCTATATCCTCGCCGGCTTCGCCGGGATCATCGCACTCGGTCTCGTGCTGGTTCAGCCGCTGCTGATCGGGGGATATCTGGCGCCGCTGTCGGCCTATCGCGGACGGCGCGCGCATCACTGGATCGGCGGCGCGCTGGCCTTCGCGGTGCTGATCCACGTCGCCGGCCTCTGGATCACCAGTCCGCCCGACATGATCGACGCTCTCACCTTCTCATCGCCGACGCCATTCTCGCCCTTTGGCGTGACCGCGATGTGGGCCATCTTCATCGTTGCGCTGCTGGCGTCCCTGCGCCGGCGGTTGGAGCTGCGACCGCGCACCTGGCGCATCATTCATATTCCCCTCGCGATCGTCATCGTCGCGGGCAGCGTGGTCCATTGCCTCCTGATCGAGGGAACGATGGAGACGATCTCGAAGGCCGTGCTGTGCGCGGCCGTCCTCGCGGCGACGATCAAAGCCATGATCGACCTGCAGGTGTGGCGAAAGCGAAGGGAACTGCGCGGGGAGAGCGCTGCGCGGCAGTGAGCGGCGGATTTGCGAGGCATTGCGAGGAGCTCGCGACAAATTGCGAAGCAATTTTGCGCCGATGCGACCAAGCAATCCAGACTGTCGCTGCGGACCGATTCTGGATTGCTTCGCTAGACTCGCAATGACGGAACACGCCGCTCTGCTTGCCGCAGATAGCGGCGGGGCGTATCTTAGCGCAATGGTTGTCACGGCCCCCGATCTGGAAGCGTTCCTGCTCGCGACGCCGTTCTTCGGCGGCCTTCCGGAGCCAGGTCTCGACCTGCTGATGTCGATGCTGGTCGAGCGCCGCTTCGACGCGGGCGCAACCGTCGTGGCGGAGGGCGAGCTGGGCCGCTCGCTGTTCATCGTCAAATCCGGCCGGCTCGCGGTGAGCAAACGGACGAATGCGGGGAGCGTCATCCCGATTTCCGTGCTGGAGCGCGGCGACTTCTTCGGCGAGATGACGCTGATCGAAATGCAAAATCGCTCGGCAACGGTTGTCGCGGAGGCACCGACGGTGCTGTACGAACTGACCGCCCAAAATCTCTACGCCTGCTACAAGGCCGACATCCACGCCTATGTGATCGTGCTGCAGAACATCAACCGCGAACTGTGTCGACGGCTGCGTCGGGCAGATGATCGGTTTGCGAGGCGTGCTGCGGGTAACGACAATTGATAGTGCGTAGTGCGTAGGATGGGTAGAGCCCTTGCGAAACCCATCATGTTTCGTCACCGCCTCGAAAGGACTTGGTGGGTTTCGCTTCCGCCTTCGCTCATTGAGCCACGGAGGACAAGTCGACACCCATCCTGCGAGCCGGGCGCCCTGATCCGGTTACAGCAACGCCATCGCGTGCAGCGAGTTTCTATGAAAGCCGAAGGCAACGATGCCGGAGAGAAGCAACGCAATCCCAGTCACGATCAGGCAACACGCAAACACTATCGGAGCCCCCGGTTCATCATCCACGGCAAGACGATAATAGATAAAACTTTACCGACAATCGAAAGGAAGGATTAACCTTACCTGCGCGGCCCAATCGCGACCCGTCGGGCAAAACACCCCAGACCCCGTCAAGCCCTCCTTGCAAAAATATTTCACTTTACCGAAATTCGGATTCGCGGCATATTCCCGCCATCCCGGCCCGAAGGAGAGGGCGATCGTACGTCACAACGAACGTGGACTGGGGTGCGGTGGACGCGGCTGCGTCGGGCACGGGAAGGCGGGACCAGGGCGGGTGAACCTCGTGAGGTCCTTCTCCGTGTGACGAACGGCGCTGCTGCGTACGGCTAAACCATGTGGTCCTGGCTGTCGTTGCTACAGCCAAGCTTTCGCGAAGATGCATCGGCCAACCGGACGCGGTGCGTCGGTTTTCGCGAGGTGACGGAGGCCAGAAGGAACTCGGCTCCGGGGAGAGCAGGCATAAGCCGTCAACCCATCGCGCAGGGAAGGCCGGGTGTTTTCCGGCCCACCTGTTGTCCGCCTGCGCATTTGCGTGTGCAAATTCTTCGCGCAGCGGGTCATGGGTGCCAGCCGGCACCCGGTCTTCCCTGCGCCCTCTTCAAGGAAGAGGGTCAAGGAATACAGCAAAACTCGGACGCTTCGCGCCGCGAGAACGTTGCTTGATGTGTGAACACTGGAATGACGGAGGGATCTCGCCTCGCCCGTGTCGCTCCAGTCAGCGGCGGGCGGCGATCGCCGTCAGCTCCAGCCTGACGCGCGGGCCGAGATCCGCAACGCCAATGGCCGCACGCGCTGGCAGATTGTCGGCAATGAAATAGCGCTTCCACACCTAATTGAACGCCGCCTTGTCGGCGAGATCAGCCATAAAGATCGTCACCTGCAGAACGCAGGAGAGATCGGAGCCGGCCCCATCGAGCAGAGTCTTCAGCACATCGTCGGCCTGGCCCGCCATATCGAGCCCCGCATTTTCAGGGACGATGCCGCCGAGATAAAGCACGCCATTATGCTCGACGATTTCGTGGAGCAGTCCTTCATAGGGCAGGGAACGTGTGATCACGATCGCATCCGTGGGTGTTGCGGGCTCGCTGCCAAATGGGGCTGCCAAGTGGAGGGCTCGCTTCAATGGGGAAAAATGGTGCTGCCAGACAGGATTGAACTGTCGACCTCTCCATTACCAATGGAGTGCTCTACCACTGAGCTACGGCAGCATGTGCTGGTGAAGAATCGGGCGCCCGAGGGGCGCTACCAAGCGGGCCGATATCTGCCACAAGCCCCCCTCCTGTGCAAGCTTGCTCGGCCCGTCAAACCGAGAAAATCGGGCCGATATCAGGGGCAAAATGCCCGTTTCGGCGCGAAACCACCGACTTTCCGGCGATTCGGGCTCCGATATCCCCCGCCAACTGGCCAGTTGCCCCAGGCCTCGGATTCGATCCATTTCGCGTTTCGCACGAATGGATCGCGCCGGCCTCTTGAGCTGTCGCCATTCGGTGGCATCCTGCCGCCGACCGTTGTGATGGATCCGTGATGGCCGACGAGACCGACAAGAGCACGAACCAGGCGAGGACGTCCCGCGACGACCGCTTGAAATCGGCGCTGCGCGAAAACCTGAAGCGGCGGAAGCTGCAGGCGCGCGAACGCGCCGCAAGCACCGACCCCTCGCAGAATGACGATGGTTCCCTAAATGAGGGGACCGCCGGCAAAGCCGGCACCTAAGAATTTGGAATGAGCGAGAATGACGATGGGGCAGAACGGGCAGCAACCAACCGGTGACGAGGCGCTGATGTCGCGCTTCACCCGCCCCGAGCAGACCTTTCCGACGCTGACGCCGGCCGAGATCGAGCGTGTCAGGCATTTCGGCGAGGCCCGCAGCTACGCGGACGGCGAGTTCCTGTTCGAGACCGGCAAGCCCGGGCCCGGCATGTTCGTGGTGCTGAAGGGCCATGTCGCCATCACCCAGCGCGATGGCCTCGGTCACGTCACTCCCGTCATCGACCAGGGGCCTGGGCAATTTCTGGCCGAGCTCAGCCAGCTCTCCGGACAGCCGGCGCTGGTCGACGGCCGCGCCGAGGGCGATGTCGAGACGCTGCTGTTGCCGCCGGAGCGGCTGCGCGCGCTGCTGGTCGCCGAGGCCGAGCTTGGCGAGCGCATCATGCGCGCGCTGATCCTGCGCCGGGTCAATCTGATCCAGGGCGGCATCGGCGGTCCGGTGCTGATCGGGCCGTCGAACTCCGCCGGCGTGGTGCGGTTGCAGGGGTTTCTCACCCGCAACGGTCAGCCGCATCATCTGCTCGATCCCGATCGGGATCCCGACGCGGGCGAATTGATCGCGCGTTATTCGCCGAAACCCGAAGACTGGCCGCTGGTCGTCGCCGCGAGCGGCGCGGTGCTGCGCAACCCCAGCGAGACCGAGCTTGCTCGCGCCATCGGCATGATCGGCGGGGCCAAGGACGGCCGCATCTACGACGTTGCGGTCGTCGGCTGCGGACCG
>NZ_AJQF01000430.1:0-3375 GCF_000261705.1 Bradyrhizobium genomosp. III
CGAAGGGCTGTCCGTCGCGGTGCTCGACATCCGTGCCTTCGGCGGCCAGGCCGGCGCCAGCGCGCGCATCGAAAATTATCTGGGCTTTCCGACCGGTATCTCGGGCCAGGCCCTGACCGCGCGCGCGTTCACCCAGGCGCAGAAGTTCGGCGCCGACATCATGATTCCGGTGACGGTGAAGTCGCTCGACTGCACGCGCAAGGACGGCGCATTCGCGGTGGCGCTCGACGGCTGCGATCCCCTGCGCTCGCGCGCGGTCGTGGTTGCGAGCGGTGCGCGCTATCGCCGGCCGGAGATCGCGAACCTCGACAAGTTCGAGGGACGCGGCGTCTGGTACTGGGCCTCGCCGGTCGAGGCGCGGCTCTGCGCCGGCGAGGAGGTGGCCCTCGTCGGTGCCGGCAATTCGGCAGGTCAGGCGGCCGTGTTCCTGTCGGGGCACGCCAAGAAAGTGCTGATGATCATCCGCGGCGGCGGCCTGGGGGCCAGCATGTCGCGCTATCTCATCGAGCGCATCGAAGCGACCCCGAACATCGAATTGATGTTCAACACCGAGATATCAGCGCTCGAGGGCGACGAGGCCGCGCTGCTGCGGCGCATCCGCTGGAAGAGCCGGCTGTCCGACGACGAGGATTCTGCCGACATCCGCAATCTCTTTCTGTTCGTCGGCGCCGATCCCGCCACCGCCTGGCTCGACGGCTGCGGCGTGACGCTCGATCGTGGCGGCTTCGTCGTGACGGGCGCGCAGTCCGAGCAGAACCAGGGCAGGCTGGTGGCGCCGCTGGAGACCTCCGTGCCCGGCGTCTATGCCGTCGGCGACGTCCGCTCCGGTTCGGTCAAGCGCGTCGGCGGCGCGATCGGCGAGGGTGCCCAGGTCGTGGCCTCCCTGCACGGCTATCTCGGCGACGCCGCAAAACCGGCGCTTTAGCCGAGCAGAAGACAAGCAGATGGCAAGACGAATGGGACTTGCCATTGCGCCGCGTCATGCGTGACTATCTTCCCTCATCCTGAGGAGCGCGCGCAGCGCGTCTCGAAGGATGCAGGCCCGGCTGCATCTGGGCCTGCATGGTTCGAGACGCGTGCTTCGCACGCTCCTCACCATGAGGATCTGACAGAACAGTTTAAAAAAAGGGAGGACTAAATGGCTGAAGTCGTCGTGCTCTACAAGACACCCAAGGATGCTGCCGCCTTCGACAAGTACTACGCCGAGACGCACATTCCGCTCGCCAAAAAACTTCCCGGCCTGAAAAAATACGCCGTCAGCAAGGGGCCGGTCGCATCTCCTGCAGGTCCTTCCGGAATCCATCTCGTTGCCATTCTCACCTTCGACAGCGTGGGCGACATCCAGGCGGCCTTCGGCAGTCCGGAAGGCAAGGCCACCGGCGCCGACGTGCCGAAATTCGCCAGCGGCGGCGCCGACCTCTTGATCTTCGACACCAAGGAAGTGTGAGGCTCGATTCGACTTTCGTCGAAAATCTGCCGTCGTTTGTGACAGCGGTGCAAAAAAATAAGCCATGCGTTTGTCGATTCGCACGATGACGCATGGCTTCGCACATGCATGTGACGACAACGCAGGTGGCAATCCCATGAGGACCGTAATACTACTCTCGTGACCTCGATGCGTAGGAGAGATGTCATGGTCCTTGGCTTGAGCCTGTCCGCCTTCACGATGGTCCATGTCGTCATCAGCCTGATCGCCATCGCCGCCGGCCTCGTCGTGATGTTCGGCCTGCTCGGGTCGAAGTCGATGCCGGGCCTTACCGCGATCTTCTTGGCTTTCACGATCCTGACCAGCGCCACCGGCTTCCTTTTTCCGTTCGAGAAGCTGCTGCCCTCGCACATCATCGGCATCATCTCGCTGGTGCTGCTCGCCATCGCCTGCTTCGCGCTGTACGGTATGAAGCTCGCCGGCGTCTGGCGTCCGGTCTACGTCGTGACCGCGATGATCTCGCTGTATTTCAACGTCTTCGTGCTGGTGATCCAGTCGTTCCTCAAGGTCCCGGCGCTTGCCGCGCTCGCGCCGGCCGTGGCGCCGGCGCCGCCGTCGGGTCCCGTGTTCGCGGCGGTGCAGGGCATCGTGCTGGTGTTCTTCGTCGTGCTCACCATCGGCGCCTGGCGCCGCTTCAAGCCGATGGCGTTTGCCTGATCGGTCTCCCCCTCGTCATTCCGGGGCGATGCGAAGCATCGAACCCGGAATCTCGAGATTCCGGGTTCACGCTTCGCGTGCCCCGCGAATGACGTTCCACTTAAGGAGTCCCCCCATGCCCACCATCACCACCAAGGACGGCGTCGAGATCTTCTACAAGGATTGGGGCAGTGGCCAGCCGATCGTGTTCAGCCATGGTTGGCCGTTGTCGGCCGACGACTGGGACGCGCAGATGATTTTCTTCGTCAACAACGGCTATCGCGTCATCGCCCATGACCGCCGCGGCCATGGCCGCTCGTCGCAGGTTTCCGACGGCCACGACATGGATCATTATGCCGACGACCTCGCGGCCGTGACCGCGCATCTCGACCTCAAGAATGCCATCCATGTCGGCCATTCCACCGGCGGCGGCGAAGTCGTGCACTACATCGCGCGCCACGGCGAGAGCCGGGTGGCGAAGGCGGCGATCCTGTCCGCGGTGCCGCCGCTGATGCTGCAGACCGCGGCCAATCCCGGCGGCCTGCCGAAGAGCGTGTTCGACGATCTCCAGGAGCAGCTCGCGGCCAGCCGCACGCAATTCTATCGCGACCTCCCTGCCGGCCCGTTCTACGGCTACAACCGTCCCGGCGCAAAGCCGTCGGAAGCGGTGATCCAGAACTGGTGGCGCCAGGGCATGATGGGCGGCGCCAAGGCCCATTACGACGGCATCGTCGCGTTCTCGCAGACCGACTTCACCGAGGATCTGAAGAAGATCAACGTGCCGGTTCTGGTCATGCACGGCGACGACGACCAGATCGTGCCCTACGCCGATTCCGCGCCGCTCTCGGCCAAGCTTCTGAAGAAGGGCATCCTGAAAACCTACAAGGGTTTCCCGCACGGCATGCCGACCACGCACGCCGAAACCATCAACGCGGACCTGCTGGCGTTCTTCAGGGAGTGAGGCGCCTCACTTCAAGATCGCCCTGATCGCATCGAAGGTGCGCTTGACGAAAGCTTCCGGCCGCTCACGCGCGCCTTCGCCGATCCAGCTCTCGCCGCCGACGCGCATCGCGCCGGTGGCGATCATGGCGACGAGCCGCGCCTGCAACCGGTCGGATTTGGTTCGTGCGCGCTGGGCGAGGCCCTCGGCCAGCGCGCGCTCGAGCTTCTCGTATTTGAGCTGGTCGCGCGCCTGCAGCGCGGGATTGTCGCGCTTGAGCCGCGACATGGCCGCGGCTTCCGCCGGATCGAGC
>NZ_AJQF01000431.1:0-14887 GCF_000261705.1 Bradyrhizobium genomosp. III
CGCCGCCGTCAGCATGGATTCGTCCGCGGGCCGCGCGACGACCTCGGCGACCAGCGCGCTGGCGGCATTTTCCTGCCAGGCCGCCACCACGTCCTCCTTGGACGCGAAATAGTGGAAGAAGCTGCGCCGCGACACCTCCGCCGCCGCCGCGATGTCGTCGATGGTCGTGGCCTCGAAGCCGCGCTCCAGGAACAGCGTCATCGCCGCCCGGGTCAGCCGCGCGCGGGTCTCCTGCTGCTTGCGCTGGCGCAAGCCGGTGACAACAGGGGATTTTCCGTCCGCGGGCAATTTCCGGGCAACCTTCGAAGCCTTCAAATCGTTTCACCTCTTGCAAAGTTGCACTCAGTGCACATTTAGATTGGCCGCGGGCCTCATTCCAGCCCCGAACGGAGACATGGCATGACCGACTGGACCACGGCAGACATCCCCTCTCTCGCCGGCAAGACGGCCGTCGTGACGGGGGCGACGGGTGGCCTCGGGTACGAGACGGCGATGGCGCTGGCGGGCGCCGGGGCCATTGTCATACTCACCGGACGCAATGACGCAAAGGGCCTGCGGGCGATCGAAGGCATCTGCGAGCGGTTTCCCAATGCGCTGATCGCCTACGAGCCTCTCGATCTCGCCAGCCTGTCCTCCGTCGCCCATTTCGCCAGGCGCTTCGCCGCCGGCAACGAGCAGCTCGATCTTCTCGTCAACAATGCCGGCGTGATGGCGCTGCCGAAACGCCAGCAGACCGAGGACGGTTTCGAGATGCAATTCGGCACCAATTATCTAGGCCACTACGCACTGACGGCCCACCTGTTGCCGCAGCTTCGCCGCGCGAAGGCGCCGCGTGTCGTCAATCTATCGAGCCTTGCGCACCGCTCCGGCACGATCAATTTCGACGATCTGCAAGGCAAGCATTCCTATCGTCCGTGGCGCGCCTATTGCCAGTCCAAGCTGGCGATGCTGATGTTTTCGCTCGAATTGCAGCGTCGCAGCGACGCGGCCGGCTGGGGTGTGAGCAGCATTGCCGCGCATCCCGGCTTTGCGCGCACCGACCTCATTGCGAACGGGCCGGGCGCCAACACGTTCCAGTCGCGGATCGGCCGGCTGCTCCAGCCGCTGTTCAGCCAGTCCGCGGCGGAGGGCGCACTGCCAACGCTGCTCGCCGCGACTTCCCCCGCGGCTGAGCCAGGCAGCTATTACGGCCCGAACGGATTCTACGAAATGAAGGGGGCGCCCGCGGCGGCGAAGATCATGCCACACGCGAAGGATTTCGCCACCGCTGCCATGCTGTGGGATGTCTCGGCGACGCTGACCGGTGTATCCTTCGACGAGATCGCGGCCGCGGCGTGAGCCGCGAGCCCGCCAGGAACATCCCGATGCAAGTCATCATCTTCGGCGCCACCGGCATGGTCGGGCAGGGCGTTTTGCGCGAATGCCTGGTCGACGCCGGCATCGCCCGTGTGCTCGTGGTCGGCCGCAGCCCGACGGGGGTGCGCAACGCCAAGCTCACCGAGATCATCCACGACAATTTTCTGGACTATTCAACGATCGAGGCCCAGCTCACCGGCTTCAATGCCTGCTTTTTCTGCCTCGGCGTCTCCTCCATCGGCATGAGCGAGCAGCGCTACCGCCACCTCACCTATGACCTCACGCTCGCGGCTGCGACGACGCTGGCGCGCCTCAATCCGCAGATGGTCTTCACCTACGTCACCGGCGCCGGCACCGATTCCACCGAGCAGGGTTCGCGGATGTGGGCGCGGATCAAGGGCAAGACCGAGAACGATCTGCTCAAGCTGCCGTTCAGGGCCGCCTACATGTTCCGGCCCGGCGCGATCCAGCCGCTGCACGGCGCCCGTTCCAAGACCGTTTGGGTGCAGGCGGTCTATTCCGCAACCGGGCCGCTTTGGTCCGTGCTGCGCCGGCTCTCGCCGCGGCT
Source organism: Bradyrhizobium genomosp. III (assembly GCF_000261705.1). Lineage (NCBI taxonomy): Bacteria > Pseudomonadati > Pseudomonadota > Alphaproteobacteria > Hyphomicrobiales > Nitrobacteraceae > Bradyrhizobium > Bradyrhizobium genomosp. III. Next base: position 1,925 of record NZ_AJQF01000431.1, read on the forward strand.
CGTTACTTCGACCGAGCAGATCGGCCGCGCCATGATCCGCGTCGCCCGGGAGGGGTATCCGCGGAAGGTGCTGGAGATGGAGGATATCAATAGCCTCTAGCCTGCCGGCCCGTTAGTTTGAGCGGAAATTTCTGGGCCTGTGCGCGTTGAGCCCTGTCCATTCCGAAGGAGAAGCGTTGGCGATGTCGCCCCAGCTCAAACTGATCGCACTCGACGCCGACGATCTCGCCGTGATCTCGACCCATGTCCAGGACGCCCGTGTGCAGGCCTCTGACATCATCTGGCGACAAAGCGAGAAGCGGCTTGTGGTCGGGATGAGCCGGCTGGACTGGGAGCAGACGCTGGAGGGCGAGGCCGAGCCGCGCCGGCTGGTCGCCGCGCTCCGCTTCGACCGCGTGCTCGCCTGCAAGTCGCGCAACATCGAGCTCGCGGCTCCCGACAAGGTCCTGGACCTCGTCGGTATCGAATTTCATCCCCGGGACGGGCGCGACGAGGAGCCCGGCGGCAGCGCCCTGCTCTTGTTCGCCGAGGGCGGGGCTATCCGGCTCGACGTCGAATGCCTGGAATGTGAGCTGACCGACCTCGGGGCCGACGCATTGGGAACGGGGTTGGAGATCGAAGGGGAGGGATGAGGTCACCTGTATACCAGCCGCACCGGCTCAGGCCTGCGCCAGAACGGCGGCTTGCGAGGGTTGACGCCGCTTCCCCGCCGCGCCATTGAGCAGGGGACCTGGTGCGCCAATCCGCCCCAAAGACCAGCCAGAAGCCAAGCCAGACATGCCCGTTCGCCTCGACCGCAGCAGCGCCGATTTTGACCAGCGATTCGCGGCCTTCCTCGCCGCCAAACGCGAGGTCTCGGCCGACGTCGAAGCCGCCGCGCGCGTCATCGTCGACGACGTCGCCAAGCGGGGCGATGCCGCGCTGCTCGAGGCCACCGCAAAGTTCGACCGGTTGACGCTGGATGCGGCCTCCTTGCGCGTTTCGGCCGCCGAAATCGAGGCCGCGAACAAGGCCTGCGATGCCGCGACGCTGGATGCGCTCAAGCTCGCGCGGGACCGCATCGAGATCTATCACCGCCGGCAGTTGCCGCAGGACGAGCGCTTCACCGACCCGCTCGGCGTCGAGCTCGGCTGGCGCTACACTGCGATCGAATCCGCCGGCCTCTACGTGCCAGGCGGCACTGCGGCCTATCCGTCCTCGGTGCTGATGAACGCAGTGCCTGCAAAGGTCGCCGGCGTCTCGCGCCTGGTGATGGTGGTGCCCTCGCCGGACGGCAAGCTCAATCCGCTGGTGCTGGCGGCGGCCTCGCTCGGCGGCGTCACCGAGATCTACCGCGTCGGCGGCGCGCAGGCCGTGGCGGCGCTGGCGCACGGCACAGCGACGATCGCGCCGGTCGCCAAGATCGTCGGCCCCGGCAATGCCTATGTCGCCGCCGCCAAGCGGCTGGTGTTCGGCAAGGTCGGCATCGACATGATCGCTGGCCCGTCCGAGGTGCTGGTGATTGCCGACGACACCGGCAATGCCGACTGGATCGCCGCCGATCTCCTGGCGCAGGCCGAGCACGATGCCAGCGCGCAGTCGATCCTGATCACCGACTCGGCCCGCCTTGCCGCCGACGTCGAAAAGGCGGTCGAGGCGCAATTGAAGACGCTGCCGCGCGCCGCAATCGCCAGCGCGTCCTGGGCCGATTTCGGCGCCATCATCATGGTGAAGAACTTAGGCGATAGCATTCCGCTCGCGGACGCGATCGCCGCGGAGCATCTCGAGATCATGACGGCTGATCCCGATGCGCTCGCTGCGAAGATCCGCAATGCCGGCGCGGTGTTCCTCGGGCCCCATACGCCGGAGGCGATCGGCGACTATGTCGGCGGCTCCAATCATGTGCTGCCTACGGCGCGCTCGGCGCGATTCTCCTCAGGGCTGTCGGTGCACGACTTCATGAAGCGCACCTCGATCCTGAAATGCGGCCCGGATCAGCTGCGTGCGCTCGGTCCTGCCGCGATGACGCTCGGACAAGCGGAGGGGCTGGACGCCCATTCGCGTTCGATTGGATTGCGCCTCAATCTGTCATGACAGAGCTGCCCGAACAGGACGACTCGACCAATCGCATCGTCGGCGTCACGCTCGACGAAGAATCGATCGGCCGTTCCGGGCCTGATATCGAGCATGAGCGCGCGATCGCGATCTACGATCTGATCGAGCAGAACCTGTTCGCGCCCGATGGCGCCGACGGGAAGGGCCCGTTCACGCTGCATATCGGCATCACCGGCAACCGCCTGATGTTCGACATCCGCCGCGAGGACGGCACGCCCGTCGTCGCGCATCTGTTGTCGCTGACGCCGTTCCGGCGGATCGTGAAGGACTATTTCATGATCTGCGACAGCTACTACCAGGCGATCCGCACCGCGACCCCCGACAAGATCGAGGCCATCGACATGGGCCGGCGCGGCATCCATGACGAGGGATCGCGCACGCTGCAGGAGCGGCTGAAGGGCAAGGTGCGGGTCGACTTCGAGACCTCGCGCCGGCTGTTCACGCTCATCACCGTCCTTCATTGGAAAGGCTGATCACGGATGGCTGCGCCCTCACGCGCACGCGATCCGCAATCGGTGCTGTTCGCCTGCGCGATGAACAGCGTGCGCTCGCCGATGGCCGAGAGCCTGTTGCAACACATGTTTCCGCAGGGCCTCTACGTGAAATCGGCCGGCGCGAGGCGCGGCGAGCTCGATCCGTTCGCGGTGTCCGTGATGGCCGAGCTCGGCCAGGACATCTCCGCCCACAAGCCGCAGACCTTCGAGGAGCTGGAGGATTGGGAGGGGCTGAATTTCGACCTCATCATCACGCTCTCGCCCGAGGCGCACCACAAGGCGCTGGAGCTGACGCGGACGCTGGCGGCCGACGTCGAATATTGGCCGACGCAGGATCCGACCACCATCGAGGGCAGCCGCGACCAGAAGCTGGCAGCCTATCGCGACGTCTGCGACCAGCTGTTGATGCGCATCCGGCGGCGTTTTGCCAAGGTGGGCGCGGCGTCAGGTTGATCTCGTGCCGCGGACGCCTCTTTCCCCTCGCCCCTCGTGGGGAGAGAGGCGGGGAAGGCGTAACACCGGCGTCACAGACTGAGGGCACACGCATCTCGGCATCCCCTCGAATCACCAAAGCTGGGGTTCCCGGGTTGTGAAATCAGCCCCCTTCCGATAGGTTCCGCGCGCAATTCACCCCCTGCTCATCCCCCAAATCACCTGATGCTTGGCCGCCCCAAATTCGTACTTGCCTCCGGTTCGCCGCGGCGCCTGTCGCTGCTCAACCAGGCCGGCATCGAGCCGGACGCGCTCCGGCCGGCCGACGTCGACGAGACGCCGAAGCGGGGCGAGCTGCCGCGCGCCTGTGCCAATCGCCTCGCAAGGGCCAAGGCGGACGCAGCGCTGAAATCGGTGCAGCTCGACGACGAGCTGCGTGGCGCCTTCATCCTCTCCGCCGACACGGTGGTCGCGGTCGGCCGCCGCATCCTGCCCAAGGCGAATCTGGTGGACGAGGCGGCGCAGTGCCTGCGGCTGCTGTCGGGCCGCAACCACCGTGTCTACACCGCGATCACCCTGGTGACGCCGCGCGAGGCCTTCCGCCAGCGGCTGGTCGAGACCCGCGTCCGGTTCAAGCGCCTCTCGGAAGATGACATCCAGGCCTATATCGGGTCCGGCGAATGGCGCGGCAAAGCCGGCGGCTACGCCGTGCAGGGCATCGCCGGCTCCTTCGTGGTGAAGATGGTGGGGTCCTACACCAACGTCGTCGGCCTGCCGCTCTACGAGACCACCACGCTGCTCGGCGGCGAGGGCTTTCCGATCCGCTTCGGCTGGCTCAACGCCACCGCGGTGTGAGCCGGCAAGCCGCGGCTCAACAAAATCGCGAAAACAACCCCATGCACGGTAGAATGGCCTGACGGGGCGCACGCGCCGCCGGTACGAGGAACCCGTTTGCCGACAGGCTCTTGAACCCCTTCACTCCGTGCAAGCCGCCGACATCATGGACGCCCCAATCAAAAAGCCCGCCAGCCCGCTCAAAACCTGCCCGATCTGCGGCAAGCCGCAGTCCGAGGCCACCCGTCCGTTCTGCTCGTCGCGCTGCCGCGACGTCGACCTGAACCGCTGGCTGAAAGGCTCCTACGTCATCCCCGGCCGCGACGACGATTTAGATGACCTGGAATAAATAACAATATCAAATGTTTAGCGGATCACGCGAGCCGCCGCGCGCCAGCCGCGGCAGCTTGTGCACAGCCGGGCCGCGCCCGGCGAAGCCTCTTGGCGAAGCCGGGTGGACAGGCCGCCCCTAGCCCACTATAAACCGCCCGCTCGATGGGCTTTGGCCCCTCTCTTGGAGCACGCCCAGGTAGCTCAGTTGGTAGAGCATGCGACTGAAAATCGCAGTGTCGGTGGTTCGATTCCGCCCCTGGGCACCATTCCCCTGACGTCGGACATCCCCGAGATGTGGCTGCTCCCGAGGCACTACCCTCGTTCGCTATACGTGGCCGGCGGCCGCTGATATGATCGTTGGACGGTAAACGGCAGCTCGCCACCACACTTTTTCTGCGATGCCGGCCTTCTGATCGTACCTCGATCCCGCTCGCGCCTTTTCGCGTTGCCTCGACAAGAACGCTGAACAAATCGTCAATGGCTGCCGCGTCCCCGCTCACATTGGGAGATGTGCCATGGCTGCATCGGACTGGCGTCTCGAAGGCGAATGGATGAAGAACTGCACCTGCGCGTTTGGCTGTCCCTGCGATTTCAACGCACGGCCGACCCAAGGCTATTGCAAGGGAATGGTCGCCATGCGGATCGCCAAGGGACATTTCGAAGGGACCAGGCTCGATGGTCTCTGCTTTGCGATCACGGTCGACTTCCCTGGGCCGCTTCATGAGGGCAACGGGACAATCCAGCCCATCATCGACGAACGCGCCACGGCGGAGCAGCGTCAGGCGTTGTTCGATATCTTTTCCGGCAAGCATTCGGCCGAAGGCACGCTTTTCCAGATCGTCAGCATGATCGTTACCAGGATCCACGATCCGGTGTTTGCGCCGTTCGAGTTTTCCTTCGACAAGGAAGGACGCGTCGCAAAACTCGTCGCCAGGGGCGTGCTCGAGACCGATGTCGAGCCGATCAAGAACCCGGTCACCGGTGATCCGCACCGCATCCAGGTGGTCATGCCCGAGGGGTTCGAACATCGGGCGGCCGAGGTCGCATCCGCCAACATCCGCTCGACCGGGGCGATCCCGTTCGAGACCCGGGGTACGCATAGCTCGCTCGCCAATGTCGTGCAGACGCCCGAGGGGGTTGCCGCATGATGCGGCGCTGACACCGACATAAAACCTCGGTGTCAGCTCCTCATCGCTATGGACAAGTCGATGCAGGGGCGCTCGATACTGGAACACCTGCTCCACCGCGACCGGCTGATCGTCGCGATCGGGACTGCCGCAGTGGTGGCGCTCGCCTGGGCCTATCTCGCCGCGGGCGCCGGCATGGACACCGAGATGATGACCGACATGCCGGACATGGCGCCGATGCCGTGGACGCCATTCTATGGCGTGCTGCTGTTCGTGATGTGGTGGGTGATGATGGTCGCGATGATGGCGCCGAGCGCGGTGCCCACCGTTCTCTTGTATGCGACCGTCAAGCGCAAGCAGGAGACCGCCTCCCGCGCCGCAATCGATACCTGGATCTTTCTCGCCGGCTATCTCGTGACGTGGGCGGGGTTCAGTCTCGCTGCGGTCCTGGTGCAAGGAGCGTTCGAACGTTTCGGATTGCTGTCGATGGCGATGGCAAGCACCAGCGCGATTTTGGGCGGCGGCGTTCTGATTGCAGCAGGGCTTTATCAGTTCACGCCTCTCAAACAGGCGTGCCTGCGGTACTGCGAGAGCCCGCTGTTGTTTCTCAGCCGACATTGGCGGCCCGGCACACGCGGCGCATTGCGAATGGGACTTCGCCACGGCAGCTACTGCGTCGACTGCTGCTGGTTTCTGATGGTATTGCTGTTCGTCGGCGGCGTGATGAACCTGGCCTGGATCATCGGCATCGCGCTCTATGCCGCCGGCGAGAAGCTGCTGCCGTTCGGCCGAAGATTGAGCTATGCGGCAGGCGGGGTCCTCATCCTGTCCGGCACGATCGTTCTTGCGCGGGCAATCTGAAAAGCAGGTCCAAAGGCCGCTGAAAATGTGCGGCTTTCGACATGCCCGTGTACCTGATTGCTCAAGGCCAGCCGACCTCCGTGATGATACGGATCCTTTAAGCTGAAGAATTGAGCTTTGCCCAAACACAAACTTAAGGCTGTTTCAGCTACCTTTGCGCTATGAGCAGCACCCGCGCGCCGCTTTCGGCCGCGGGTGTCCCTGTGCAGTCGAGGCGGAGACAAGGCGATGCCAATACTGCGGGCGAGCGCAGTTCTGCCCTGGCGGCCGAAGCGGGGGTGCGCGTCGTGATTCCCGCAGGGGCAGTCCGCAAAGCCGGAAGAACGATCCTGCGGAATGGTCCGCTGCAGATCGCATTGTTCTTTCTGCCCCTGGTCTGGATCGGCTATTTCGCAATCACCGCGTCGGAGCGGATGGATGCGGTCGAGCAGGCGCGGTCGCACGGCGACAGCGTCGCCGAACTGTTCGAGGAAAACACCGAACGCATCTTCGAGCGCGTCGATCAGTCATTGCTGGTGGTGCGAGCGCTCTACGCCCAGGATCCGCTCAGCTTCAGCTTGAAGTCATGGTCGGACACGGCCCGCATTGCGACCGGCGACGTGGTTCAGTTCGCACTGATCGGATCAGACGGATACATGATCGACACGACCGCGGGCTATTCCGGTCCGCCGCTTTATCTTGGCGATCGCGAACACTTCATCAATGTCATGGCGCAAGCCGACGATCGCCTCTACGTTGCCAAGCCGGTGCTGGGACGGGCCTCGAACAAATGGACGATCCAGCTGGCAAGAAAGTTGTTCGACCTCGCGCGGAATCCGGCCGGGGTGATCGTCGGCTCGATCAGCGTCGACGTGGTCGGCAGGTTCTACGACACGGCAAAGCTCGGCGTCGGAGGAACGCTGGTGCTCAGAAATGCGAATTACGTCGTGCTCGCCGCCCGGGGCGTGGACCAGGGCTCCGTGCTGGGACAACGCACACCCAGCCGCGTCGAGGGCGAGCTCGGTGACGGCTTCTATGTGCAATATTGGAACGAGAACCGGCCGAACCGCAGCGACCGGCTGATCACGGCGCGCAGGTCGCGCGCGTTTCCGCTCATCTTCACCGTCGGCATTTCGGAGCAGGAGATTTATTCCCGCTCCGCCTTCAGGCAGAAGGTCTATCTCGGCGGCGCGCTGCTGCTTACGTTCATTATCCTCGCCGCGACGACATTCCATTGGCGACGGCAGCAGGCGCTGGATCGCGCTCACCGCGAGCGGCGCGATTTTGCCAGCAAGTTCGAGGATGCGCTCCGGAACCTTCCCCAGGGCTTGAGCATGTTCGATGGCCGTGACCGCCTGATCGCATTCAACCCGCAATGGCTCGAACTCTATGGCCTCCTGCCGGAAGACATTCGGATCGGCATGCATTTCCGGGATATATTCGCAAAACAGACCGCCGTTCTCGACGTCGAGGCCTATCTCGTCGATTTGAAGAACCGGCTCGCCCGGTCGGAGCAGATCTCGAACACCGTGCAGTTTCCCGATGGACGGGTCGTCTACATCTCCTACGGCCGGCGCGAGGGTGGCGGCTGGGTCGCTACTCATGAGGACATCACCGAGCGCAAGGCGTCGGCGGACCGCATCGAGCGGCTGGCGCATTACGACAGCCTGACCGGCCTTGCCAACCGCAACCTGTTCAAGGAGCGCATCGACGAGGCGCTAGCCAGCTCGCGCCGGCTGGAGCCTGCGTTCGCCGTCCTCCTGCTCGATCTCGACAAGTTCAAGTCCGTCAATGATGCGCTCGGCCATCAATGCGGCGACGCGTTGCTGAAGCAGGTTGCCGACCGGATCAAGGCGCAGATTCGTGATGCCGATACGGCGGCGCGAATTGGCGGCGACGAGTTTGCCGTGATCGTGGCCGCGATGCGCGACGGCGCTGCAAGCCTGGCCGAGCGGCTGGTCCAGGCCATTGCCGAGCCCTATCACATCGATGGCCATCCCGTCGTGATCGGCTGTAGCATTGGCCTTGCGCTCGTGCCCGAGCACGGCACGCGGGTCGATGAGATCCTCCGCAACGCCGATCTTGCGCTCTACAGGTCGAAGAATGCCGGCCGAAGCTGCTTCCACCTCTATTCAGCGGAGCTCAAGGCGGAAGCGGATCAGCGCAACGTGCTCGAGATCGAGCTGCGCGAAGCGATCTGGCGCGAGGAGATGGAGGTGTTTTATCAGCCCGTGATCGAGCTCGGCACCGGCCGGGTAAAATCGGTCGAAGCGCTGGCGCGCTGGCATCACGGCACCAGGGGCTACATTCCTCCGGCTGAGTTCATTGCGGTTGCGGAGGCGGGGGGCTTGATCGTCGAGCTCGGCAATCAGGTGCTTGCCCGGGCCTGTCGCGATGCGATGAGCATGCCGGCCGACGTTAAGGTCGCCGTCAATCTCTCTGCCCTGCAATTTGCCGGCACCAATCTCGTCGACACCGTGACGTTTGCGTTGGCGCAGAGCGGCCTTCCGCAAACCCGGCTCGAACTCGAGATCACCGAGAGCGTATTTCTCGCCGACACCGAGGAGAACCTCAAGACGCTGCAGCGCCTCAAGGCGCTCGGCGTCTCCATTGCCCTTGACGATTTCGGTGTCGGATACTCGTCTTTGTCCTATTTGACGGCCTTTCCTTTCGACAAGGTCAAGATCGACAAATCGTTCATCGACAGGATCGATCGCTGCGAGACCGTCGCCGTGCTGAAGTCCATCGTGCAACTCGCGAAGACGTTGAAGCTCTCGATCGTCGCCGAGGGGGTCGAGTCCTTCGAGCAGGTTAAACGGCTCCAGTCACTCGGCATCCCGCTCGGCCAGGGATTTCACTTCAGCAAGCCCGTGCCGCTCGCCGGCCTCTCGTGGCAGGCTCCCCCGGCGCGACGGAAACGGCGGGCGGCGTGAGCTGAATGCCTCCGGCGTTTGTCATCATCGCCCGCCGCCCAAGAGCAGGAAAGCTGAGCAGGTGAAGCCTCCCTAGGAATAGCTTGGAAGGGGGCAAGACCTGGTGGTCCCCTGGCACGTTCAGCTCCCGCTGAGAGCCGAAGGACCGCACCGCGCGGAGCCAATTCCCGAGCCAAATCGCACCCGCCGATCCTGGCACTCCATTTGCTCAGTCTTGACCAAAGCCGGGCCTCGGCAGGGAGGCCCGTTTCAGGTTGAGGCAAGCGATGCAAGAAATGTCCCGTTCTGGTACTGCCGGAGAACTCCGGCTCGATGCGCTGATCGCCGATTTGTGGTGGCGCGTCCGGCTGTTGAATACCGACATTCTCGAGGAGGAAGCCAAAGCCGGCGTGTTCGACGTGCTTCAGCCGACATATCCGCTGCTTGCACTGAACCTCCGAGCGCGGCGCGACAATCTGGTCTCGACGATCGGCGTGCTCGAGGAGCGTGCGAAATCGGTGTCGGAAGCGGCTTGAGAGCCGCCTCCGGTGACACCGGAAACGTCAGCGAGGTGACTCTTCACGGTGCTGACGGACACGCCGAGCGTCGCGAAGATCGCGTCGCGCGTCTGTCCTTCGCAGGGGGGCTCGACGGACAAGCCGCCATGCGCTTCGTGCTGCGGATGACGCGTGATCGCCGACGTCTCGATCGTCGCCGCGTGATCGCCGACACATATCGTTCCAGCGGGTCGATCTAGCTTGGCGTCAGGTGGCTCGCAGTGATCCACCGGGAAGAGGACAAGACTTATGCGCAATATCATCCTTGTGGCCTTCGCAGCGATCACCCTGGCAAGCGCGGTGACGCCCGCGAGCGCGCTGACCATCGTTCGCGATCATCGCGACCCGCCGATTGTGCGCGACCATCGCAATCAGACCATCGTCAGGGACCACCGCACGCAGCCCGAGGTCCGCGATCATCGCCACTAAACGTCCCGGCGGCGGAGCCGAACCGAACGGGTTCGGCTTCGTCGTCTTGTCGAAAAGCCCGACAATCGTCCCGCGCGCAACGCCGGTGTCCATTCGCGATTGTGAGGCCTGAGCACGCGCCACGCCCGCGCCGCCATGCTATTGCTGCCTCCGCAACTTTCCCGCGAGGCCGCCATGCTCCCCATTCCCGCCGATATCTTCACCGAGCCCGAGGACGTCTCGCCCGACGGCCTTGCCAATCTCGGCCCGCTTCGCCGTCTCGCAGGGCATTGGCAGGCGGACAAGGGCATCGACATCAATCCGAAGGCGGAGGGGCCGGAGCGGCGGACCTTCATCGAGCGCATCCGCATGGACCCGATCGATCCGCAGGCCAACGGGCCGCAGCTGCTGTACGGGCTGCGCTATCACATCCACATCAACACGCCCGAGGAAGACATCACCTTCCACGACCAGGTCGGCTATTGGCTGTGGGAGCCCGCGACCGGGTTGATCATGCAGACGCTGGCGATTCCGCGCGGGCAGGTGCTGCTGGCTTCGGGCAAGGCCGGGCCCGACGACAGGACGATCTCCGTCACCGCAAAGCGTGGCGATACCGCCTACGGGATCTGCTCGACCGACTTTCTGGAACAGGCGTTTCGCACCGACTCCTATCGCTGCGACATCACCTTCAACGACGACGGCAGCTGGACCTATCTGATCCAGACCGAGTTGTTCGTGCGCGGCGCGCCGTTCGACCATCGCGATACCAACACGCTGCAGCTGGTCGCGCCACCAAAGCTCAATCCGCTCGCGGTGATCGTCAACGATCGCGCCAGGAGCGATGAGAAGGGCGATGGGCCGGCAGCCTCGGCCTGAGTGATGCTCGGAGACTTTGCATGAAGCCCTATGTCATCTGTCTGATGCACTCCAGCCTCGATGGCCGCACGCATCCCAGCCGCTGGCGCCCGAAGGGGGCGGGCACGGACTGGTTCGAGAAGATTCATGACGAGCTCGGCGGCGATGCCTGGGTGATCGGCCGCGTCACCGGCTCGGAGTTCGCCAGGGGCCAGCCTTATCCTGCGACGAACGACGCGAAGCTGCCGCGTGAAAACTGGTTCGCGCGGCGGGACGCCAAGACCTATGGAATCGTGCTCGATGCGCGGGGCAAGATCGGCTGGGGCCGCTCGGACATCGGCGGCGATCCGATCGTCGTCGTGCTGACCGAGAGCGTGCCGGATTCGCATCTCGCAGGGCTCCGGGGCGAGAGCGTGTCCTACATCTTCGCGGGCAAGTCCGAGCTCGATCTGGCGCTGGTGCTGGACATTCTCAGCCGCGAGTTAGGGGTGAAGCGCCTGCTGGTGGAAGGCGGCGGCGTCGCCAACGGCGCGTTCCTGCGTGCCGGTCTGATCGACGAGTTCAACCTGATTCTCAGCCCCGCGATCGATGGCGCAGAGGGCGCGCCCTTCGTGTTCTCTTCAACGGAGGCGGACAGCGACAAGCGCGCGCCGATCACCGCGATGACGCTGGAGAGTACGCGCCAGCTCGGCGGCGGTGTCCTGCTGCTGCGCTATCTGATCAAGAACGATCCGCAAGCCGCGAGCCGGTAACGCGCGGCCATGCCCGAGACAACGGAACATATCGTCATCGTCGGCGCCGGCGCGGCCGGCCTGATGGCGGCGCGCGAGCTGGCGCGGTCCGGCCGCAAGGTGACGGTGCTGGAGGCGCGCGAGCGCTGCGGCGGCCGCATCCTTCCGCTGCCGGTTGAGGAGTTCGGCTACCCCGCCGCGGGCGGCGCCGAATTCGTCCATGGCGAGGCGCCGGTCACGCGCGAGCTGCTGCGCGAGGCCGGGCTGTCCCTTCACGAGATCGCGGGCGAGCAGTGGAGCTTTGACGGAATGACGCTCTCGCGCGAGGAGCGCGACGATCCGCACGAGGCGGAGCTTCAGGCCGTGCTGAGGGACTTGAAGGACGATCTCTCCGTCGCCGAGTTCCTGCGCCGGCATTTCGCCGGGGATGACTATGCGCCGATGCGCCAATCGATCGAGCGGATGGTCGAGGGCTATGACGCGGCCGACCCCGAGCGCGCCTCGACGCTGGCGCTGCGTGAGGAATGGATGGATGGCGGGCACGCGCCGCAGGCGCGCATCGATGGCGGCTATGGCGCGCTGATCGACTTTCTGGCCGCCGATTGCCGCAGGTTCGGCGTGACCATCCATCTCGGCTGCGTGGTGTCGGCGATCGAGGAGGGCGGCGACACGGCGGCCGTTCGCTGCGCCGGCGGCGATGTCCACGTCTGTGATCGCGTGATCCTCACCGTGCCGCTGCCGCTGTTGCGCGAGATGGCCCTGCCGGCGAGCGCGCGCGCGAGGCTTGCTGCTGCGGGCGACATCGGCTTCGGCAACGTCATCAAGATCCTGCTGCGGTTTGCGCGGCCGTGGTGGCGCGAGCGGCACCAGGATCTCGCAGCCATGACCTTCCTGTTGTCCGACCGGACCATCCCGGTGTGGTGGACGCAATACCCGGGCGGGCAGGCCGTGCTCACCGGCTGGTTCGGCGGCCCGCGCACGGCGGAGCTGGACAACCTCGATCCGCGGGGACTGATCGATGCCGGGCTCGATTCGCTCGCCGCCATTTTCAAGCTGTCGCGCGAGGACATCGCGCGCGAGCTCGTCGCGGCGGCGGCGACCAACTGGGCACACGATCCCTTTGCCCGCGGTGCCTATTCCTGGGCGACGCCGCGGACGCGTGCGGCACAAGCGATCCTCGCGCGTGCCGATGGCCTGGTGCTGTTTTCCGGCGAAGCTCTCTATCGCGGCCGTGACATGGGCACGGTAGAGGCGGCGCTGGCGAGCGGCCAGGAGACGGCAGGGATGATTTTGCGGGGGTAAGAAAAAGGCCCGCATCGCGGGCCTTTCCTTTTACCAGCGGCTGG
>NZ_AJQF01000432.1:0-5679 GCF_000261705.1 Bradyrhizobium genomosp. III
CGTAATACCCGTACGGCCCGCCGCCGTAATAGCCGTGATGCCGCGGGTAGTAGCCGTAGCTCCGGTGGTGCGGACGATAGTAGCCATGATGGTGGTGATGATGACGCCAGTGATGATGGTGGCGATGGCCGTGGTGCCGGTGCTGCGCGCTGATGTCGGTCGATTGGCCGGCCTGCGCGTTCTGCTTCGCGCTTGAATTATTGGCCGCGTTCGCCGCCGATCCGCCGGCAAGCGCCGCAGCACCGACCGCCATCGCGACAATGAGATACTTCATGGTGTCATCACTCCAGTTGAATGTCGTGTGACAACAGATGGGCGCTTCCCGCGTTCCGGCCAGTGCGGGCGTCGAAACGACGCAGTATTGCGACGTCCGATTCGCTTCGCGCGCATGAGTGGGCTCGTGAGATTTATTGTCGCATCATCGGCATTGATCGCATTGCTGCCATCACTTGGCCGCGAACGAGGCGACCACGTCGTCGCTGGTGACGATGCGCGCGAACTCGCCGTTGAGGTTCGACAGCGTCATCGCATGGATCTCCTCGGCGGAATGCTTGTCGCCGTCGGGCCCGATGCGGTCGAACGTCCATGTCGCATCGCGCACGAGCTGCGCGTCGAAGCCGAGATTGCCGGCCATCCGCGTCGTCGTCTCCACGCAATGATTGGTGGTGGCACCGCAGATCACGAGGTTGCCGATGCCGGCCGCGCGCAGGCGCTGTTCCAGGTCGGTGCCGATGAAGGCGCTGTTGACGCGCTTGACGATGATCGTCTCGCCCGGCTGCTCGCGCGCCTCGTCCTTGACGGCGTAGCCGGAACGCGATGGCAGGAACGATGAACTCGGCTTCGTACCCTCGTGGCGGATATGAAAGATCGGCGCGCCGCGCGCCCTGAACGTCTTCAGCAGACCCGCGATCCGCGCCACCGCATCCGGATTGTTGCGCCGCTGTCCCGCCGCCTCCCACTCGTCGAACGCGCGCTGGACGTCGACGACGATGAGGGCGGGGAGGGGGGCGGGCATGATCGGACCTTTCGCACGGGTTGTAAAAGCGAATATGCGAGGCGACTGGGACAGCGCGCAATGCCGATCTTCCCTCGTTTCGCGACAGCTTTCGTGCCCCGGACGCAGCGCAGCGTCTCTTCCCTGCATAGCCGCCTTGCTGAGGATCAAAGCGGCAAGGACTGGCCGGCCTAGTGTCGAGGCACCAAATGCTGGGAATCGAGAGATGCGAGAGGACGCCATGCCGGGACAGGCGAGTCAACCGGACGGTCTTGCCGACATCAAGACGCTGCCGCAACTGCTGCGCTGGCGCGTCGAGGCGACGCCGGCGGCGGAGGCCTATCGTCATTTCGATGCGACCGCGCAGCGCTGGGTCAGCCAGTCCTGGCGCGAGATCGATGCGGGATTCGAGCTGTGGCGGCGCGCGCTCGCCGCGGAGGAGTTCGCGCCGGGCGAACGCGCCGCCATCCTGATGCCGAACGGCATTGCGCATATCGCCATGGACCAGGCGGCGCTGTCGCGCGGCCTCGTGCCGGTGCCGATGCATGCCGTCGACAATCCCGACAGCATCGCCTACGTCCTTGTCGATTCCGGCGCGCTGCTCTTGTTCGTCGATACGCTGGAGCGCTGGCAGGCGATCGTGGCGACCGGCCAGCCGCTCGACCATCTCAAGCGCGTCGTCTGCGCGGATGCAAGCGGGCTCATCACGCCGAATGCCCGCATCGTCGGGCTCGACCATTGGCTCGCGCAAGCCCCCGGCGCGACCGCGCTGCCAGATGTCGCGATCGAGCCGCACGATCTCGCCGCCATCGTCTACACCTCGGGCACCACCGGGCGGCCGAAGGGCGTGATGCTCTCGCACGGCAATGTCGTCGCCAATGTGAAGGCGATCGCGCACCGCATCGCCGCCGAACCCCATGACGTCTTCCTGTCCTTCCTGCCGCTCTCGCACACCTTCGAGCGCACCGGCGGCTACTACTATCCGATCGCGGCCGGCGCGTGCGTCGCCTATGCCCGCTCGGTGCCACAACTCTCGGAGGACCTGAAGCGTGTGCAGCCGACGGTGCTGGTCTCGGTACCGCGGATCTACGAGCGCATTTTCGCGCTGATCATGCAGCATCGCGCATCAGCAAGTTACATCGAGCGCTTGCTGCTCGACCTCACCATCGCCGTCGGCGGGCGGCGTTTCGATGCACGGCAGCGGCATGGCGTGCCGTCGCTGCTGGACCGGCTGGCCTGGCCGTTGCTCAAACGGCTCGTCGCCGACAAGGTGCTGGCGCGGCTCGGCGGCCGCCTGCGCGTCGCGATCTCCGGCGGCGCGCCGATCGCGGCGCCCGTCATTCGCCTGTTTCTCGCGCTCGGGCTGGACGTGCTCCAGGGCTACGGCATGACGGAGACCTCGCCGGTGGTCTCCGTCAACACCATCGAGGACAATGATCCGCACTCGGTCGGCCATGTCCTCGACGGCGTCGAGGTGAGGCTAGGCGAGAACGACGAATTGCTGGTGCGCGGCCCCAGCGTGATGCTCGGCTATTGGCACAAGCCGGAGGAGACACGCCGCGTCAAGGACGCCGACGGCTGGCTGCATACCGGCGATCAGGCCCGCATCGAGAACGGGCGCATCACCATCACCGGCCGCATCAAGGACATTCTGGTCACGTCCACCGGCGAGAAGATCGCGCCGGTGGATCTGGAGACCGCGATCCTCGCCGATCCCCTGTTCGAGCAGGCGCTGGTGGTCGGCGAACAGCGGCCGTTCCTCACCGCGCTGGTCGTGCTGAACGCCAAAGCCTGGGTGCAGGAGAAGGAAAGACTGGCGGCGAGCGGCAAGCAAGGCGGCGCGGCGGAACGGGCTGCGCTGCTGGCGCGAATAGCGGCGGCCGTGAAGGCCTATCCGTCCTACGCGACGCCGCGCGCGGTGTGGTGGACGCTGGACCCGTGGACCATCGCGAGCGGCCTGCTCACGCCGACGCTGAAGAACAAGCGGCCCGCGCTCGAACGCCGCTTCGCAGACGAGATCGAGCACGTCTATGCGAAGAAGCCCGCGCCGATAACGCCGACGTGATTTCGCCTCTCCCCGCGGTTGATCCAGCGCAACTTAGGCCGCTGCCTCGCGATGCAATGTCGCCCGTGAATTCGAACGGCAATCGAGGCAAGTCATGAAGGCGTATTTCATCGGCGGTGGCATTGGATCGCTCGCGGGCGCGGCGTTCCTGATCCGCGATGCGCAGCAGGCCGGGCGCGACATCGTGATCTACGAGGCGCAGCCGCTGGTCGGCGGCAGCCTCGACGGCACGCTGCTCGCGAACGGCGCCTATTCGCTGCGCGGCGGGCGAATGCTGACCACCGATCACTACGAATGCACTTGGGATCTGCTCTCCAGCATCCCTTCGCTCGAGCATCCCGGCCTCAGCGTGCGCGAGGAGACCATCGCATTCAACCTGGAGAACCCGGCGCACTCGAAGGCGCGGCTGGTCGATCGCAACCGTTTCAAGGTCGACGTCTCGCATATGGGTTTCTCCGCGCGCGACCGGCTCGAGCTGCTGCGGCTCACCGAGGCCTCGGAGGAGACGCTCGGCAATAGCCGCATCACCGACTGGCTCTCGCCGAAATTCTTCGAGTCCAATTTCTGGTACATGTGGCAGACCACCTTCGCGTTCCAGCCCTGGCACAGCGCGGTCGAGCTGAAGCGCTATCTGCACCGCTTCATGAACGAGTTTCCGCGCATCGAGACGCTCGCCGGCGTCAAGCGCACCGTCTACAATCAGTACGATGCGATCGTGCGGCCGCTCGCCGACTGGCTGAAGCGGCAGGGCGTGCAATTCGTGCGCGGCACGCGCGTCACGGACATGGCGATCGAGCGCGAGGACGGACGCTTGCGGGTGCGCCAGCTCGTGCTCGATCGCGACGGCCGCATCGCCAATGTCCGGCTCGAGGACGGCGATCTCGTATTCTTCCAGAACGGCTCGATGACGGACGCCTCGAGCCTCGGCACCATGACCGAGCCGCCACCGCATCTGACCAAGAAAGACAGCCAGGGCTGGGCGCTGTGGGAGACGATCGCGAAGGAGCGTCCCGAATTCGGCAATCCCGCCGCGTTCAACAGCTCGATCCCCGAATCCTATTGGCTGTCCTTCACCGTCACCTGCCGCGATCCACTCTTCTTCGACCGGATGGAGGCGTTCTCCGGCAACCGTGCGGGCACCGGAGGCCTCGTCACGTTCAAGGATTCCAACTGGCTGATGTCGGTCGTGCTCTATCACCAGCCGCATTTCGCCGGACAGCCGAAGAATGTGCAGGTGTTCTGGGGCTATGCGCTGCATCCCGACCGCGTCGGCAATTTCGTTGCGAAGCCGATGTCCGATTGCGGCGGCGCGGAGATACTGAAGGAGCTGTGTGGCCATTTGAATTTCGATGCGGGCGTGTTCGAGGACGCAATCTGCGTGCCCTGCCGCATGCCCTACATCACCAGCATGTTCATGCCGCGCAACCTGACGGATCGGCCGCTGCCGGTGCCGAACAATTCGGTCAACCTCGCTTTCGTCAGCCAGTTCGTCGAAATCCCCGACGACGTCGTGTTCACCGTCGAATATTCGGTGCGCGCGGCGCAGATGGCGGTCTATCGACTGATGAAGATCGATCGCCCGGTGCCGCCGGTGACGAGGCACGACAAGTCGCTCGCGATCATCTTCGCGACGCTGGAGAAGGCATTCGCGTGATCGCTACTTGAACGGGTTACTTGAAGGGATCTTGGATCGACGGCGCCGATTGCCGGATGCGGCGCACGCTGACCGGCGTGCCGTCGGAGACGAACAGCAACTCGTAGCGCCGGCCCTCACTGTCGGTGGCGGAGCAGGTGACGTCAGTCACCTTCCTGGCGGCAAAATTGCCGGTCTGGCGGCAGAGGCCGGTGGAGGTCTGCTCGGCCGGCACCGGCAGGCCGTCGACCCTGGGGCGGTCCTTGGAATTGAGCAGCATGCGGTCGATCGGCAGCTCGTAGGAATTGTCGTCGGCGCGCTTGCCGTTTTCGCCGGAGAACGACACGACGTGGCTGTCGTCGGAGGGATCGTCGACCGCGACCGCAAAATTGACGCGGCCCTTGTCGCCATGGGCGTAGGCCACCGTCTTGCAGGCGAAGGTGCGCCCGGCGACCTTGAAGGTCTTGCAGTGGCCGGACATCAGCGCCAGCAGATCGATGAAGGCATTCTGCAGCGCCGGCGGGTTGTTGACCGGGATCGGCTTGGAAGTCTCGGCAAAACAAGGACTTGCCAAAGCGGCAAGGGTGGCCGTGAAAACAAGGGTCGCGGCCAGCAGCGATCGGCAGAGGCGCATTGGAAGGCTCACGTGCCAGGGAACCACGGTCAGGTTCCGCACCATAACCATCGAACCGCAAATTGGTTGCGATCCCGTTTGTCCTGCAAGTCCCGCCTGGAATACCACCGCGCCACCCCGACGGCGTTTGTCCAAATCGCCCAAACCGTCCGCCGCCACTTGCCGTCAGGCCGGTGTTCTTTTCGTGGCGGAACTCAGGCCATCGCCGCCTGCCAGCGCGTATCGCGAAGTGAGGGCCGGCGGTGCAGGCGGGCGCCCAGCAGGGTGCGGGCGCGGGCGAGCTCGCCGCTGCGCATGAGTGCGACGATATAGGTGTCCTCGACCAGTTCGCGCTGGGCGTGGCTGGCGCCGAT
>NZ_AJQF01000433.1:0-4897 GCF_000261705.1 Bradyrhizobium genomosp. III
CGCCAGCGTTTGCGCGCATGACGCGTAATTCTCATCCGCAAAGGCCGCCAGCGCGCGGAAGATCGCCGGCACCACGGGGCCGGCCGGCAGCTTGCCCTCGGCGAGGCGCTGCTCGATGGCCGCAAGGCGCGTGGTGAGCGCCGGGTGGTTTTGCGTCGCCGCCGCGAACAGCGCCATGTGGATGTCGGCGAAGGACAGGCTCGACTTCGGAAACAGTTTTTGCGCGCTGGCGTCGGCTTCCAGCCACAGCGCCTTCGGCACGGAATGGCCGTAAGCCGAGAGGCGCCACAGCAGCGAGGCGGCGTCGGTGATAACGTTGAGTGGTGGCGCCTGCGTGACTGACGGCTGGAGCACGTCGGCATAGATTGCGAGCGCGCGTGCCGCATCGCCATGCTCGAGCGCGCCGAGCGCCTGGTGCCAGCGGATATGGCCGTGCAGGATTCCGGCGCGGTCGTAAGAGGGGATCCAGTCGTCGACGAGGCGGTCGGCAGCGTCGATCGAGCCGTCCTCGAACATCGCGTGCAGCACCGCATGCGCAGCGTGAGCATTGGCCCGGCGGAGGTCAAAACCGCGCTCGGTCATGGCGCGGCCGCGCGCGACGTCGCCATTCTCCGTCATCGCCCAGCCGGCCATGGTCAGGAACCACCAGTCTTCGTCATAGTGCTGCGCCACACGTCCGCACAGCTCGTGCCGTGCGCGGTCGTGGTCGGCCATGCCGGAGAAGGCGAACAGGCCGAACGCGCCGAGCGGCAGCGACAGCACCAATGCATCGCGCGGCCATGTGTCGATGTGCCTCAGCGTGGATGCGATCGCCTCCGGTAGCCGGCCCTCGATCGCAAGGGCCAGCGTCTCGACATGCGAGCGCTCGCGCTCGGTGCCGCGCCTGGCGACCAGCTCGCGTGCGAGCGCCGCCTTGCTTCGGGCGAGATCGCCCTGCTGGTAGAAGGCATGCATGCGCGCGCGGGCGATATGGGGAAGCGCGAAGTCCGGGTCGGCGGCAATGGCGCGCTCCAGCGTCTCCGCCATGCCGGTCCAGCCCGCAAGCATGAGGTCGACACCCTCGCGATAGGCGCCAGCGGCCGCATCGGATATGGTGGAGAGCGGCAGGCCGTAGCGATCTTGATGCGCCATCGTCGTCTCCCGGTTTCACGCCGTCCGCGCGCGCCGGCCTTCGATCGGGTAGGCGGGATCGTTGTAGCCTGGCGTCGAGGGATGCCCCGGCACGACCAGTCGGTCGATCAGCGCCTCGTCATCCCCAGTGAAGCGGTAGTCGAGCGCGCTGATGTAGCCGTCCCATTGCTCCTCGGTGCGGGGCCCCGCGACGATCGAGGAAACGAAGGCGGAGTTGAGCACCCAGGCGACTGCGAACTGGCCGGCGGTGATGCCCTTTTTCCCGGCGTGAGTCTTGATCTCCTGCGCGAGCTGCAGCGATTCCGGCCGCCATTCGGTCTGCATCATGCGGGTGTCATTGCGGCCCGCGCGCGTCTCCTTGTCGGGGGCGGCATCGGGCTTGTACTTGCCGGTGAGCACGCCGCGCGCCAGCGGGCTGTAGGGCACGATGCCGAGGCCGTAATAGGAGCAGGCCGGAAAATGCTCGACCTCGGGCATGCGGTTCATCGCGTTGTAATAGGGCTGGCTCACCGCGGGCCGGTCGATGCCGAGCCGGTCGCAGATGTTGCAAATCTCGGCAACGCGCCAGGCGCGATAGTTCGAGACGCCGAAATAGCGCACCTTGCCCGATCGGATCAAATCGCCCATCGCGCGCACCGTCTCTTCCAGCGGTGTCGAATGGTCTTCCTTGTGCAGATAGTAGATGTCGATGTGGTCGGTGCCGAGCCGCCTCAGGCTGTCGTCGGCGGCCTGCAGCACCCAGCGCCGAGACAGGCCGCCGCAATTGGGATCGTCGCCCATGGGGTTGGCGAGTTTTGTGGCAAGCACCCAGGCGTTACGGTTGCTGGCAATGGCGCGGCCGACCACCTCCTCGGAGGCGCCTTTCGAATAGGCGTCCGCCGTGTCGATGAAGTTGATGCCGGCATCACGCGCTTTGTCGATGATCCGTTTTGACGTGGCTTCATCGGTCGGCCCGCCGAACATCATGGTGCCCAGACAAATCGGCGACACTTTCAGGCCGCTGCGGCCGAGCTGACGGTATTGCATGGGCGGGTCCTCGATATCTTTAAGGAGCGCAGCATAGCCAGCCATAGCCGTCATTGCGAGCGCAGCGAAGCAATCCAGCAATGCCGCTTCCTCTCGTCGTCCCGGACAAGCGCGCCCCAAGCGCGCGCAGATCCGGGACCCATAACCACAGGGTTGCGTTCGGCGAAGACTCGGAGTTACGAGCTTCGTGCCACAACTGCTCCCTGTGGTTATGGGTCCCGGCCTGCGCCGGGACGACAGCGGAATGTGTGGTTGCGGCAGTGGCAACCTGACCGAACAGCTACCCCGGGCCCTTCAGAATCTTGAACACGCCGTTCGCCATCACGATGCAGCGGCCATCCACCGTCACCTCCGTGCTCATGAAGATCAGGCTGCGCGTCGAGCGCACCACGCGCGGGCGGGAGATCAGGATGTCGCCGATCTGGCCGGCCTCGACGAAATGGGTGTCGAGCTGCACGGTTGCCATGAACTCCTTGCCGGAGACGTAACGGGCGGTCATGCCGCAGGTGCGGTCGGCAAAGGTCATCATCACGCCGCCCTGGACCATGCCGCGGCGGTTGTGGTGCTTGTCCTCGGTCGCGAGCGCGAATTCGTAATGACCGTCGACCTTGCGCTCCCACAGGGGACCGATCAGGTGCATGAAGCCCGTGGTCTCCAGGATGCTCCAGCCGTCTGATTTGAGCCTTGCGGCGGCCTTGTTGGTCATCTCGTCGTCCATTCCGTGCGGGCCTTGCGATCCCGTTTCATCGGGGCCGGACGTGGTGTAGTCAAGCATCATGAGACCGTTCGATGATGCCACACGGCGGAATATCGCGAATGCCTGCGCGGCCTTCATGCGGCTGCCGGCGGGTGAAGTGCCGACGACGCTGAAGCGTGCCGCGGTGGCGGTCGCGCTGACCGCGAGCGAGGACGATGACACCGCATTCCTGCTCACGCTGCGCGCATCGCATCTGCGCGCCCATCGCGGCCAATGGGCGCTGCCGGGCGGCCGCTGCGACGCCGGCGAGACGCCGGTCGAGGCGGCGTTGCGCGAGCTCGACGAGGAGCTTGGCCTTCGCCTCACCGGCGCGCAGGTGCTCGGCACGCTCGACGATTATCCGACCCGCTCCGGCTATCTGATCACGCCCGTCGTGGTCTGGGCCGCCGACAGTGCCGCGATCAGGCCGAACCCGGACGAGGTGGCTTCGGTCCATCGCATTGCGCTCGACACGATCGAGCGCGACGACGCCTTCGATTTCGTCGCGATCCCCGAGAGCGCGCGCCGCGTCATTCGCTTCCATCATCAGGAAAGCCTGATCCACGCGCCGACGGCGGCGCTGATCTACCAGTTCCGCGAGGTGCTCGCGGGCCGGCAGACCCGCGTCACCGAGCTGGAACAGCCGGTGTTCGCCTGGAAGTGACGCAAGAGACGAAAAAAGAGGTAAACGGCGCGTTAACGTGACGGTTACCGGATGCCTGCTAAGAGGGCAGCATGCATCATTCGATTCGAAACAGCCTCTCTCGAAACAGCCTTGTGCTGGTTCCACTTGCGCTCGTCCTGCTCGCGCCCGCCGCGCGTGGCGGCGAGATCGACGCGCTGCCGCCCGCCGTTCGCGATGCCAACGCCCAGTTGCTGTCGCAGTTTTTTGCGCAGGGTGGCGCCTCGCCGGCCGTGCTCGAATATCGCCGCAAGCTCGCAGAATATCAGGCGGCGCGCGCGGCCTTCGACGCCGAGGCCGGCGCCTATTGGAGCCAGATCTCGGAGAAGCGGAAAGGCCGCAACGCCAAGCGGCGCAGCGGGCAGCAGGTGACGCTCGACGACTACGTGCTGGAGCATCCGCCGCTCTATAACGGGCCGAAGAAGCCGGTGAATCCGGAGCCGGAGGAAACGCCGGACCGTCCCGCCAAAAAGCCGATCCCGGTGGTCGCCGATTTCCTGCGCGCGGCGCAGGAGCTCTACCAGTTTACGCCGCAGCGCCCGGCGAGCGAGATCGAGTTCAAGCGCGCCTATGCGCGCTATGCGCTGGCCTCCGGGCTGACGCGCGAGCAGGCCGTGCGGGTCTATTCGTTCGAGACCGGCGGCACCGGCAGCCACGACGTGCAGGCGGGAATCGAGCATGGCGGCAAGCGCGCGATCTCGACCGCGATGGGCTACAACCAGCTCCTGACCACCAACAGCGTCGAGCTGCTCGCCGAGCAGGGGCACGAACTCATTCGCGCGCTCTCCGAGAAGGTCGCGCGGACATCAGGACCGGCGCGTCAGTCGCTCGAGCACAAGCTCGTCGTGCTGAAGAAGATGGTGGCGCACGCGAAGTCGGTGCCCGACACCTGGTCGGAGCACGAGAAGATCGGCAACACCGCGCAGGGCTGGGCCATGCATGCGATGGTGCTCGACATCGATGTCGGTCCGATGCTGCAGACCCACAAGCTCCTGACCTCGGTGCTGTTCGCCCGCGCCAAGGGCTACAGCCGTCCGCTGACCGCGGCCGAGCTCGAGATGATGAACCTCACCGGCGACGGCACCGGGCTCGACATGGTGACGATGCCGCAGGCGATGCGCGAGCAGGTGCCGACCTCGAACTTCTTCCAGCGCGGCGGCTACGAGCGCAACCCGGTCGCAATTCGCCACAACACGGTGGCCAAGCTGCTGGCGGTGACCGACGATCGGATGGATTCGAACAGCAGCAAACCCGGTGCAAGGGAATTGGCGGGGGCGTTTTAGCGCGCTGCCGTAGCAACCATTAAAGCACGCCCGATTTCC